>SKNI01000391.1 GCA_007120615.1 Myxococcales bacterium
TCCCTTTTGGGACAATTCATGCGACAGGCGCTGCGGGTCTTGGTTCGGCTCCCCGAGCCTGCGGCCCGAACACTTTTCGGCGATCCCCCGCGAAATGATCGGGGGGCTCCGCTGGATCTGCAGACCCACGTCTTGCTCAGTCTTTTGGAAGCTGCGAAAACTCCCCGCCTCGATGAGCTTGGCGCGCCTCTGGCTCGAGAGGTCTATCGCCGGGCCAATCAAACCTTCGATCTGGCCCCCCAGCCCATGCACCAGGTCGAAGGCCGACGCCTCAGCGGTGAAGGCTTCGAGTCCGGCGTAGAACTCAAAGCTCGCCAATATCGCCCCAGACCCGGCATTCTACCGGCGGTCGTATTTTATCACGGCGGCGGGTTCACCATCGGTTGTTGCGACGGCTACGACGGGTTTTGTCGGGCCTTTGCCGCCCACACCGGTTGTACGGTGATAAGCGTAGAATATCGACTGGCCCCGGAGCATCCGTTCCCGGCAGCCGTCTTCGACTGCCTGGCAGCCTATCGATGGGTTCATCAACATGCCGAAGCGCTCTCCATCGACCCCGAGCGTATCGCCGTGGCCGGCGATTCCGCCGGGGCTACTCTCGCTACCGTCGTCTGCCACCAACAACTCCAGGACGGCAAAGCGTTGCCTCACCATCAACTGCTGATCTATCCCAAAACCGATCCTCGAATGGAAAAATACCCCTCCCGCACACTCTTCCAGGAGGGATTTTATCTTACGGGTTCGGTCATCACCTGGTTCTCCGCCAATTATCTGGCCGGCGCCGACGAAACAGACCCCCGAAGTGCTCCCAATTTATACGAAGATCTCAGCGGCTTGCCTCCGGCGACCGTCATTACCGCCGGCTTCGACCCACTGCGCGACGAAGGCCAGGCCTACGCCGCCCGCCTTAAGGAGGCTGGCGTCACCGTCAAAGAGCGCTGCTCAGACCAGATGGTTCACGGATTTATATCGATGGGCGGTATTATCGACGCCGCCGCCCACGGCGTGGCCGATATGGCCGAGGAATTTCGTCGCGAGATGACCTCATAAGATCACCCCGCGACGGGGCACCTCAGCCGATATTGCCGTCGATTCCTCCCTGCGAGGCCGCTGCCTCTTCAGGTGGAACCGGTGCTTTTTTGCTGATCAAGAAGATCGTCAATCCGGTGATAATCCCGGCGCCCAGCAATAACAGAATCCCCAATAAGGGTCGGTAAAAGATCCAGCCAATGGCGATGGTAATGAGACTCAGACTGGCCGCCATCGCACCAGCGACAAGATTGGTGCCAAAGCCCACGATCCGCCCCATAAAGGGAATCACGCTGGCGATGATCGCGATCGGTCCAAGAATCAGGCCGAATCCAAAAAACATCAGCATAAACCCGGCGAAACGAAGCCCCCAGGTCAGGATGACGTTAGCCTGCATCTCAGCCTCAAACATCGCTTCCGCCGAGTGACGACCCACGCTCAAGAACTCAAGGGCCCGACCGGCATCGGTCTGATAGGGCGTAAGATGGTTGCCGTCCTGCTCGCTGATGATGCTGACCGTTCCCACGGGAGCCACAGAGAAGCTAATCCTCACATCCCCTACCTCAGGACTGCCCGGATTCTCGCCGATATAAAGAGTGGAGCCCTGCATCTGAGAGCGCTCCTGCAAATTACTCGGGAGTTCGTCGAAGAATTCGTCGTTGAGCGAGTGGGTCTGAAAATTTCGAATCTGTCGGATCAGCCCGTCGGAGAGCGCAAACGCCCCTACCGTCACATCGGTGGAGAAGGTCTCCTCGCTCTGATAGGGCATACTGCCCGGGTTTTCATGACCTCCGGTTTGCTCGAAACGAGAGGAGTCGATCACAGTACTGGACCAATCTCTGGAGTAATCGTAGGTGGTCACCGTCTCGGTCCCCCCTCCCAATTTCTCTCGGGTCTCGGATTGCTGATCTTCCTTCCATTGATACATCTCCACTTCCCGCTTCAGCGCGACGGCCTCCACGGTGATCGGAAATTCGGAGTCACTGATCGTATCTTCCACCTCGGTGTCGCCCGTAAAGTGAACCAGGTTTCCATCATTGGATGGGTCCAACTCTCCCGGTTCAATGGTGACCACCGCCGCGGCGCCCTCTTCGAGACTCTTGGCCGTGACCACCGCCCGTCCTTCATTCCAGAACAAGAGTGGAAACGAGATCGCCACCATCAACAGGCCTACTAAAATCCCTTTGATGGAGTTTCCAATGCGACTAAAATAACCCTGGCTGGTTGTCTTTGTAACTCGGTGGTTCGCCATTTTTTCTCCGAAATTAAGATCAAATCGTAGACGACGGTTCTATCAACTACCCGGTTGTGTTGTCGAGGTTAGAAAGTAGCGTGGACAGCGAAGAGTTGGCAACAGGGAACAACTACTGAAAGTTAGGCGTTGGACGAATCTGTGGATTGCTACCCGACGACGACCGTGGTACCTCCAGCCGGTTTTCATGGGACCCAACAAAGATTGCAGGAGCAGAGATGATCATCGCTTCAGATATTATGGTGAATTTCGGAGGGCAGCCGCTCTTTGAAGAGGTTAACGTTAAATTTCTCCCCGGCAATTGCTACGGACTCATCGGGGCCAACGGCGCCGGAAAATCGACCTTTTTGAAGGTCTTGTCAGGAGAGTTGGAGCCCTCGTCGGGGGTGGTCTCGATACCTGCGAATCTGCGAATGGCGAAGCTGGAGCAGGACCAATTCCTGTACGACGAGTTCACCACCATGGACACCGTCCTTCAGGGACACCCTGAACTTTTTCGATTGCATAAGGAGCGAGAGGCCCTCTACTCCAAAGGTGACTTCAGCGAGGAAGACGGGGCCCGGGCTGCCGACCTGGAGATCGCTTACGGTGATCTAAACGGCTACGAAGCCGAAGCGGAGGTAGCCACGCTCCTCGATGGACTTGGCATTCCATCGGATATGCATTCCAGCACCATGGGCGAGCTTGAAGCCGGTCATAAGGTTCGAGTTCTTCTGGCACAAGCTCTTTTCGGAAAACCCGACATCCTGCTCCTCGATGAGCCCACCAACCACCTCGACATCCACACGATCACCTGGTTGGAAGAGTATATCAAGTCCCTGGACTCCCTGGTCATCGTCGTCAGCCACGACCGTCACTTTTTGAATAATGTCTGCACTCATATCGCCGACATCGACTTTCGAAGAATCCGAATCTACGCCGGAAATTACGACTTCTGGCTGCAGGCCTCAGAGCTCGCTCTGCAACAACGGCGCGACACCCAGAAGAAGGCCGCCAATAAGGCCAAAGACCTAAAAGCCTTCATCGAGCGCTTCAGCTCCAACGCCTCGAAGGCCCGTCAGGCGACCTCTCGAAAGAAGCTTCTCGATCAACTGACCCTCGACGATCTGCCCGTGTCGACCCGAAAATATCCCCATATCAGCTTTAAGTCGGAGCGCGATTGCGGAAAAATGGTCCTCCGCGTGGAGAACCTCTCCAAAGTCATCGACGGAGAGCAGGTCCTGGAGAATGTCAGCTTTAACGTGCAGCCCGGCGACCGCATCGCATTTGTGGGACTCGACGACCGCGCCCGGACCGTGCTCTTTGAGATTCTCGCCGGTCATATGGAGCCCGACACCGGCACCATCGAGTGGGGAAGCACCATCACCAGCGCCTATTTCCCCAAAGAAAACGAGGAGTTTTTCAACGGCGTAGAGGTCAATCTCATCGACTGGCTTCGACAATTTACGACCAACGCCTACGAAGAAGATGTGCGCGGCTTTCTTGGCCAGATGCTCTTCAGCGGAGAAGATACTCAGAAGAAGGTCAAGGTCCTCTCCGGAGGCGAACGGGTCCGGTGCATGCTCTCGAAGA
>SKNI01000117.1 GCA_007120615.1 Myxococcales bacterium
AATTCATCCGGTCAATTCATATCGATTTCATTTCGAATCTTTCGAATGATCAACTGTTGACGCTCGGAATCGATGCCAAATGCCTGGACCATGGCCTGTAAGAAGACCCGCTCCTGCTCCACGACGATGTCATCGGCCAGGGCCACCCGGGAGGAGAGATAATAGGTCTCCTGGCGCAGCCAATCCTCTCCGAGTCGCTCCGAGATCCCCTCAAAGAAGGGGAGTAACTCTTCGGAGGTGGCTTTGATCCCCTCCGCTTGACCCACCGCCATGTCGATATAGCGATCCACTGTGTGACCGCCCTTCCAGTCGAGCATCTCCATCGACTCCAGAAGCTCTTCGGCTTCCGCCGGATGAAGCTCCCCGTCGATCACCTTCGCTGCCGTGAGAGCATCGATAAGTGCCTCATTCTGGTCTTGCTCCAGATTGCGAAACCGGCGCCCCGTGGTGAGATTGGCAATAAATTTAAAGACCGGCATTTCAACTCCCAATAGCAGTGATGTCATTTGTCTGCCAAAAGCTACCAGAGATCGCTACTGTGGCAAAGGCGATCACACCCGATGCTCAGCCGAGAGATTCGATAAGATCCAGCAGGCCGTACTCTCGAATCAGCACCCGCTTTCGGCGAATATGAAGATGCTCTCGACGGGCAACCGGGCTCATGCCCTGGACCAACCCCGCGCTCACCGACGCCATGGCCGACTCGATGACCTGGTGCTCCTCATCGTCCAGCGCTTCCAGGTAGGCCTGTACCAGGGCCTGATCGACGGCCTCAACTTCTTCAAACGAAAACCGACCGCGCTCGTCGTGGAGTGTTTTCATCACACGCCAGGCCCGCCGATAGGCCTCTCGCCAGCGACCCTCTTCGGTTTTCTTTCCGGCAGACTCGATCGCCTGACGGGCTTCCGCGAAGAGCCCCCCGCTGCGCTGAGCCGGCTCAGACCCCGATTGACTCGGTGATTCTTCCCCTTCCCCGGTGAAAGCCCCTTCCCCGGTGAAAGCGCCATGAGCTCCGACATTCTGCTCCCGGGCCCTCTCCCACTGCTCATCGACAAAGGATTCGCACTGCCCAAGAGAGCGAAGGTGCTTCTTCTCCCCCATCGACGCCGCCGCCTCTCGAATGCCGCGGCAGACCACCTGAGCTGGCCGTCCTTCTTCCTTCCAGGCTTTGAGCAGGACCTGATCGCGGGCTCCAAAGAGCGCCGCCCGGCCGGTGATCTCCGTAAAAAAGACCTGAATCGCCTCGTAAAAACCGGCCTCTGTGCTGGGAAGATAACTCATCAATTCTCGTCTGGGGTCTCACCGGCTTCCAGAGCCTCGGCCTCGGCTTTTTCTCTCTCCCGGCGCTCTTTGTCGGCTTTCTCGCTGGGGAAGGTGCGATCCAGCTCTCGGTACTCCTCGCGCTTCATTCGCTCTCGCATCCGCCAGACCCCCTCTTCATAGGTCCAGCGCTCCACGAAGCGCTCCGACTCCACCGAGGTGTTGGGAAGCTGGAACCACTCCTGCTCCACCTCCAGGATGGCGGCGAATCCCTCTTCTGTGAGCTCGGCGCTCTTCAATTCCATATCCACAATATCGAAGTCATCGCCGAGTTCTTCGTAGCGGCCCATAAATTCCTGGCGAAACGCCGGATGAACCGAGTCGGAGGCGTGCTCCCAGCGACTCCAGCGCATATTCATATGGAAATTTCGGGCCTCCGCCTCCAGGGCCTGCGGATCTCCCGGGCGCTCCTCACCGATGGTGGAACACCCGGTGGCCCCCAATAAAACGGCCAACGCCACAACTGCGATCGCTACTACAAACCCGTACTTCATGATTCATCCTCTTTTTTCTTCTTTCCGATCACCGCCTGAACCCGTTGCCAGTCGGTGGCGGTGAACTCTCGGGATGCAAATAAAACCCCCAACGCCACAATTCCCATGGCTGTCATCTTGGCCAGCACCATCGCCAGATAGGTGATCTTACCGAATTCCGTGACCATTTCCACCGGCAGTGCGATGAGTTGATCGATGCCCCAGAGCACCACGGTCACCAGCAGGACTCGGCCTACCGTAGCCCAGGGAGGAGCCGCGCCGTAGCGCTTCCACAGCCAGGCCAGGGAGAGCAAAAAGCCCGTCACCATCGCGATCGTCGTCGCCACCGCCGCCCACTGCATATAGGTGGTGGACTCGATCAAAAAGGGCGCTGCAAAATCGGCGTTCGCCTTTCCCACCTCCACCGCCCCGGCCACAATCTGCATCGCATCTCCCGAAGGCGGCGCCACATCCACCGCCTCCAGCCCCTTCATCGTCTCGTCGTGGACCCCTCGGATGAACAGATAATTAAAGATCCCGCTCACCACCAGACTGATCCCCATGATCACTACCGCCACCACGGGATGCCCCGATCCGATGATCATGGTACAGGCCACATAAAAGAGCGCAAAAAAGATGATCGCCACGCTCAAAATCGACAGCGCCACCGCCGCCTGCTGGTAATCCGGGGAGTACAACCCGGCGATGATGGAATCGGAGTTGAACACCAGAAGCAGAGCCACCACCCCGATGAGCAGGATGCAATAGCGAAAGGTCTCCCGGATATAGCGACGGGTCTGCTCTTTGTCCTGTTGAAAGGTGGACTCGCTGATCAGCGGGAAGATCACAAAGGTCACCGCGATGACCCCCTGATAGGGAATCCGCGCAATATTTAGCACCGCCCCGTAAAACCCGGCGAATTTATTGCTCATCAACACGAAGAGCTCTTCCATCCCCACCAGATGAGCCGGTACGTCTCCGGCGATGGCTTTTAACACAAAGAGATCCACCCGCATCACCCCGTTGAGGGCGAAGGTGTAGACCATGATCAGCACCAGATAACCGAGCAGCCTCTTGAGCGACTCTTTGGCCTCCGTCGACTCCACCGGCCGCGACAGGTCCTCGGTCTTTCTCATTCTGTAAAAGACCCAGACTCCCGCCATCAGACAGATAAAGCCTGCGGCGCCCACAAAACCCGCTATCGCTCCCGTTACTCCGAAGCCCAGAAGCACAAGGCCCACGATCCCGATCATCTTGACCGTGGAGAACGTAAAATCCAGGGTGGCCTGGCGAACAAATTGCTTCAGGCCGTTGAAATATCCCACGAAAATCGCGTAAAACGCATAAAATAAGATGATCAACGCCGACAGCCTCAGAAGCGGCGTCAGCGATGGATCATTGAACCCCTGAGCGATCGTGGGACTGAACCAGAAATAGAGCGCCGCGATGGGAACGCCCAATAAAAATTGCATCTTCACAGCCAGATTCACCAGCGCGTTGGCTCGCTCCGGCTGCTCGCTGACCAATTTGCTGACCGCGTGAAGGGTCCCGGTGATCATGACCATATTGATCAGGCTGATCGATTCGGTGACGATCTTAAAGATGCCGAACTTTTCTGCCGAGCCAAAAAAGATCGGAAGACCTATCTGAATGACGACGCTGGTCAATAAAAACCAGACCTTCGCGGCGGTGATGATCAAGAAACCTCGACCGGTCTTCTTGACCGCATCGGCGTCCATCTCCACGCTCTTTGTGCCGTCGACTGGTGCTTTTTCTGTATCCTGGCTCATTCTTTCTCGATCGGTTGCAGTTGAAAACCTCTCCCTTGTGGCATAAATCCAAGGGGTGTCAATATTGTCTGCCCCCATCGACCGCGAACTCTAACCTTTTATTTTCTCATCGACCTGCAATGCCACTTATATTTCGCCCCATAATCGTCGTATTCCTGCTTGCCATGAGCGGGCTCGTTTTCGGCACACCTGCAGCCGCAGATGAAATGGCTTCCCCCGATTCTTCTGAACTCGTCGCCGAAGAGAGGCGCGAAGGGACCAAAGAATCT
>SKNI01000565.1 GCA_007120615.1 Myxococcales bacterium
AATGGGATTCCTCGGAGGCTCCCGAGGACCTTCAGATCTATATCAATGGAGTGTCGATTGACGGTGTGGAGGGCGGTGAAATCCGCAAGAGTGTCCAGCGGGGAGAGTACCTGGTCGAAGCCGTCTCGCCGGATATTCGCCCCTATCGAAGCCGGTTTGTCGTGGAGAAAGACGCCACAACCCATGCTCAGTTGGACTGGACCCCACTTCTCCAACTTCACTTGACGGGAGAGGAGAACCTGGAGGTGTTTTTGAATGATAATTCCTTCGGTGAATTACCACTGATATGGTCGGATCTCGATCCCGGCCGACTCTACCAGGTGAGGGTGGGCGAAATTGAAACGGTGCTGGGATATCCCGAGATTGGAAAGGGGATCATAAGCGTTGATGAGCTGGCTCAGATCAATAATCGCACCGAAGACGATTATGGATGGCTGACCATCGATGCCGGTGAGGAGTGGTGGCATATCTTTATTGACGGAGTCGACTCCGGTCTGACCGCTCCTGTCGGTGAGGGCGCCAAGATCCCGGTCACCACCGGGCAGAGGGTCGTGGGCCTGCAGCGCGGGGAGCAAAGGGTGGAGCTATCGGTTCGAGTGTTTCCGGGAGAGACGACCAATCTGAGGCGAGAGCTTTCGGTATCGTTGCACTGAATCAGGAGTGTTCATCGGCGTCGATATCGTATTTGGTCATCAATTTTCGAAAATATTTGCGATCGATGTCGGCCTCTCGGGCGGCCTGGCTGATATTTCCGCCGTGGCGGCCGAGAAGTTCGGCGATATAGTCACGCTCGAAGCTGGAGATCCACTTTTCCTTGGCCTCTTTAAAGGGCTCTTCCTGAAGCTGGCTTTTGGAGGGGACGTGGGTCCATCTCTCGCCGGTGGCTTCGGGTAGAAGCCCGTTCGTGGCGCCGGTCTGGGTGATATAATCGGGGAGGTCATCGAGCTGCAGCATCTCCGTTTCGGCAAAGGAGCAGGCGCGCTCGACGACGTTGGCCAGTTCGCGAACATTTCCAGGCCATTTGTATCGATTCAGCGCCTGAAGAGCGCTGGGAACGATACCGCGGAGGCGTTGATTTCCGTCGAAGTCGACGTTGCAGTCCATGGTCTCCAGAAAGTGAGTGGTCAATAAGGGGATATCTTCGTTTCGCTCACGGAGTGCCGGCAAAAAGATGCGAACAACGCTGAGTCGATAAAAGAGATCTTCGCGAAAGCGGCCTTCCCGGACCTCGGATTCCAGGCTTCGGTTGGTGGCCGCGACCACGCGAACATCGATGGGGATAGGCTCGTTGGAGCCCACCCTGCGGACCTCCCGTTGTTCGAGGACCCGAAGGAGTTTGGGCTGAAGATCCAGCGATAATTCCCCGAGTTCGTCGAGAAAGATCGTGCCCCCTTCGGCCATCTCGAAGAGTCCCTTGCGAGTCATGATGGCGCCGGTAAAGCTACCTTTTTCATGGCCGAAGAGTTCGCTCTCGATAAGGCTTTCCGGTACGGCGCCGCAGTCGAAGACGATGAAGGGTTTTTCCTTTCGGGGGCTCATCTGATGAATGGTCTGAGCGACGACTTCTTTTCCCGTGCCCGTTTCTCCCTCGATGACGACGGTGGCGGAGGTGGGAGCGATCTTTTCGAGAATGTCGAAGATCTCTCGCATCTTTACCGATCGGCCGACGATATTTCCCAGTCGTTCGGCATTGCTGGGCTCAATGGGCACTTCTTCATCGATAGGGCAGAAGCGGATATTGGTATTGCCCACGCAGAGAATCACGTTGGCCGATAAGAAGGCCTCTCGAATACGGACCCCGTTGATATGGGTGCCGTTGGTGCTGCTGAGATCGAGGACCACGTAGGTGTCATCTTCCTGGATGATCCGACAATGGTGACGGCTGACGGTGTCATCCTCTAGGACGACGTCGTTATCTTCGAGAGCTCCAATCTTGATGATATTCTGATCAAAGAACATCTCCTGTTGATCATCAGTGCCCGGATGGATGATGAGTTTGGCACGGCGGATATGTACCGTTTTCGGATCGCCGTTGATATAAGCGATCTTTGTCGGTTGATTCTGGTCGGAATACTGCTCGTGGGACGCCATAGGTGCTCGAGCTCGCAATAAGAAAGAAAACAAGTGGCCCGTACGAAAAGAATGCATTTTGCCGAACGAGGCGGCAAGGTGGGCCGACCGAAAAGAGCGGATTCGCACTGCAACCACCGATTGTGCGGGAAACGGGTGGTCTTAGCGTAAAAAATAAGTCACAATACACAGGCGCGAATCAAGCCCTGAACTCGACATCGACATGATAGAAAGCGGTAAAAAATTTGGCAAGTACACGCTGCTGGAACGATTGGCAGTAGGTGGGATGGCAGAAATCTTTAAGGCCAGTGCCGGGGGGTTGGACGGCTTTGAAAAAATCGTGGCCATCAAGCGACTTCATCGCCAATTCTCGGAGGACGGTGATTTCGCCACGATGCTGGTAGATGAGGCAAAGTTGGCAGTTCGCCTCAATCACGCCAATATCGGCCAGGTCTTTGATCTGGGATGTATCGATGGTCAGTATTTCATCGTCATGGAATATATCAATGGTCTCGATCTCCACGAATTGGCCGAGGGGATCATGGAGCAGAATCGGCAGATGCCGCTGGATGCAGTGGTCCACGTGGTGATTCGGGTGGCCGATGCCCTACATTACGCCCACAATAAGCTGGGCCCCGATGGGATTCCGTTAGAAATTGTGCACCGCGATGTATCTCCTCAAAATATCATGATCAGCATTGAAGGGGAGGTGAAACTGGTGGACTTCGGGATCGCAAAAGCCCGGATGCGCGCCCAGCACACCAAGGCGGGGATCATCAAAGGCAAGTTCTATTATATGAGCCCGGAGCAGGCTCAGGGACATCGGATCGACGCCAGGACCGATGTATACGCGCTGGGAATGGTGCTCTATGAGACGCTGTCGGGGAGTCATCCCTTCGATCGGGTTCCCGATGCGGAATTGCTGAAGAGCGTGCGGATGGCTGATTTTGCGCCCATTGGTCATGTTCGTCCGGAGTTGCCCGAGGAATTGACGGCGATCATTCAGCGGGCGTTGATGCGAAACGCTGATCGACGCTACCGAAGCGCGCTGGAGTTGAAGCGTGCTTTGCAGGAGTTCTCGGATCGTCATCTTCCTCCGTTTTCGCGGATGAAGTTGGCCCAGTTGATCCAGAAAAATTCGGCCAAGCACCTTCCGGAGGAGACACGAGCGGCCGGGTATCAGGCGATGGAGCGCAACGAATATTATAGCACCGGGGACCATCATAGTGTGATCTTTGAGGAACGGGACCCTGACCCCGACGAGTTCGAAGAAGATGGGGAGACGCGGGTATTTTTCAGGGACTCTCCGGAGGAGAGCCTCGACCTGAGTATCGAGGATCTCGATGAAGGGCCCACCTCGATGCTCAACTGGTCCGCAGGTCAGAACGAGAACAGCCCCCGGGATGAGAGGGGAGACGAGGAAGAGGCGCAGGTGCAGCGGCGGGGAGAAGACCAGCGTCGGACCGGGGGCGCCGTCGGTGGTGAGAGCGAGGTGACTGAGAAGGCAAAGCGTCGGGCGAAGGAGGTCAGGCGTCAGGCGGAGGCAGCCAGGCAAAGGGATCAAAAAGCCTGGGACGCCCGCCTTGACCCGGAGGCACCGCCGGTTCGAGGGACCAAGATACACCAACGAATCAAGACCGGGCTGGCGACGCAATTCGATTATCTGCTCCGCAGACAGCCCCATCTGGTGGGTGGTGTGCTGGCGCTTCTTGCGCTTTTGTTATTGGGCTTGTCGGCCTGGATGGTTCTCGGTCCGGAGAGCTCCCAGGAGGCTGATTC
>SKNI01000396.1 GCA_007120615.1 Myxococcales bacterium
GCTTTGACCGACCCTTTTATTACGCGGTCTACGACCACGGCACCGAGACGATCCTCTTTCTCGGACGTCTGATGAACCCGGCCGCTGAATAACCAGCAGTCGGAGCGCGGGCGGACGTCCGCGCTCCGACTACCGATGGAACTCTAACTTTATGGATTGAGTTTCGCTATGATAGGGTGTCGGCCTACTCAACTTTTTCCGAGTGCCAAATATCATGGATGATCAAAACTTCTACGCTCCCCCCCAGGCCGATATCAATCCTGGCGAATACGACAATGTCCAACCGCGATCGATGGGGGAGACCATCAACGAGATGGGCGCTCTTTATCTCTCCTCCTGGCAGGTGATGTTGCCCGTCGCCCTGGTGCTGGGATTCTCCAATACATTTTTCGAATTTCTTATGGAGGCCGACACTGCAGACATGGCCCTCGGGGGGCTGCCGGGTCCGCTATTTTATCTGAGCTTTCTGGGCAGCATGGTTATCGGTGTCTATCTGTGGGCCGTGGGGTTTTTGCGAATCCATAATTTTCGGCGCACCGGAGAGGTGAAGAACGAATTCGAGGAGGGGTTCGGCTTTTTTATCCCCATCGCAATCTTTTATTTTCTCTATTTCTCCAGCGCCACGCTGGGACTGCTCTTATGCCTGCTACCGGGCATCTTCATCGGACTTCTATTTATCGTGGGAGATGCGGCCATCGTCGCCGAACGCGCCGGGCCCATCGAGGCTTTTCGACGAAGCTATGAGTTGGTGTGGGGAAATATCTGGTATGTCCTGGGCCTGAGTATCATTTATGGAATGCTGATCGGCTTTCCCGTTGGCGTTATCCAGGTCGGGACGGAGCTCTTATTTGCCGAATTCACCGCCGTAAAGCTCCTGGTTTCCTTCGTCCTGGCGGTGATGGTCTTTCCGGCCTGGATTATCTTCAGCTACGTGCTCTATGAGTCGCTCAGTGGCAAGCACACTGACCACTACACAGAAGAGACCGACGGCACTACCGCTCCGGAGCCCTGGTAATCAACAGCCCGTCGACCAGCCCCCCGGGAGAGCATCAGAGCGGCGTTTAAGGCGTAGTCGAAGTAGCGCCTTTGGCGAATCACTGACTCACAGAATACCTGACGGAGAATCCACGATCAGGCTCGTGCTCAATCCATCCCACGATCGCTCTCCCCTCGGCCTCCACCAGATCGGGCCACCATCCAATATGGCCGGGGTTTGACACTTCCCGGAGCTCGGCCTCTCCCGCAAGAGTCATCACGATCTGGGGAGAATCCTCGGTCAGTTGCATCCATGCTGCCGAGACGTCTCCTTCCACAGAAACAACAGCGGGATACCAGGCGTGGGTGGGATAGCTGAGGGGCTCACCGTCGAGGACGACCTCATCGCCCAATTCGTCGTCGATAAGACTCCAGCTTCGATAACGGGCGTCGGTCTCGGGCCGACGGTCGGCCTGATAGGTCCAGGCCAGAAGTGCCGTATCTTCATCGGTCAAAATCAATCGGGGATCGGTGTGGATCCGTTCAAACCCCTCTCCCGCGCCGTCGAGCCGGATGGCGTCGCCGAAGGTCGCGCCGCCGTCGCTGCTCCGAGCGCCGTAGATATCCCATTGAAATGCCCGAAAGTCGGTCCAGGCCACGGCCACCGTATCGCCGCTGATGGCTACCGCCGGATGCCACTGAATTCCCCGCGTATTCGGTGCATCCACTTCTGCCCCGGCGTCCACCGGCTGGGGGACCGTGAAGCTGACACCGCCATCATCGCTGACGGCGATATATACTCGGTCGTGGCCCGTGGCGCGGTCGGTAAATACCAGCGCGATTTGATCGCCCTCTGCGGCAAGCGCCGGAAGCCACTGATCGCTGGAGTCCTCGACGATCGGAAGAGACAACCCCTCTCGATCGTCTTCACTGACTCGAAAGCCATGAAGTATGCTCGTCTCGGGGCCCACCCATTGATAGATGACCACCGCTTCGCCGGCTTCATTGATGGCCACTGCAGGAGCGACCATATCACCGGTGTCAGAGCCGGCCGTCGGCATCTCATCGAGGCGAAGGACTTCGTATTCTTCATCGCCCTCATTCCACTCCATCAGCGCCATCATGACGACCTGGCGTTCCTCTTTTTCCACCTGCCAGACCATGGCCAGCCGATCTCCGGACGCCGCCATTCGCACCCGCTGCATCGGAGAGTCCTCAGGCTCGCCAACCCTCTCTCCCGGTCCCACGGCGCCTTCGGAAAATGTACCCTCTGCGGTGTACTCAAAGCCGGCGCCCAGGTCTCGGCCCACGACGCTGTCCACGTAGGCATTTTCGTTCGGTTCGCCTGCTCCGCGAAGCATGGATTCACCGAGCTCCCGCAGCATATCGCGTCGCTCCTGAAGGGTCAGCGTCGAATCCTCCTCTCCCGGATCGTCAAACGCCCATGGACCTACCTCCAGAAAGCCCGGTCGGTCCTGTTGTCCGACGAAACCGCCAGCGTCCGCGCCGGGATGAGCCTGCCCCCAGATCACGGCCTGCCCGTCGAATACGAGCTCGAAGAAATTGCCCGTCAATACTGGCATCGCGCCGTATCGAAAGGAGCTATACTTCTGCAAAAACCCCCACCCACTTTGAGTCAATACATCGGGGAGCCACTCATCTTCATTGACCTGCTCGATGGTCCACCCTCCGAAGGCCTCGGGCTGCACTTGCACGGTGGAGCCGAGAAGTCCCAAACGGTCGTTGGCCGGCGGCATCCAGGCGTCCTTGCTGGTGAACACTCCCAGCCTTTCGGGACCCACCTGTACAGGGCGCAGGGACTCCAATGAGCCGTAAGAGAGCGCCAGTTCGACCTCTTCTCCGGCCGTCAAAAACGGCTTATGCACCCTGGCCACAAGCTCCCCGTCGGGGTCATAGATGATGGCCGTATTATATACGTGACGATCTACTGGCACGTAGACACTCTCTACCTCTTCCAGGTCCGGATCGGCCCACAGGTCAAGGTCTGCGGGATCGGTACTCTCCTCCACCTCCGCCACATTCGCCGACGTCAAAACCCAAACGTCGTAGTCATCGGCGATGCTCGAGAAGGTCTGATCTACGGCTCGCCAGATCGTATCGGTCAAGGACAAGAAAATCCGCCGTGGGATGTCGATTCCGGGATACTCATTGCTGACGGCTGTGGGAATCGCTCCGTAATCGGCCAGGAGATTCAAAAATACGGCCTGGGAATCCCCAGCCTGACGTGCCGTTTCTCCGCGACTTCCGATCAAACCGGCGTGTAGCCCCACATCCTCGGCGAAGACCAGAAAATTCGGCCGCTCGTCGCTGAAGCAATCGGCGATCTCATGGACCTGGCCGCGGAAATATTGGTCGTAGCCCTCGTAAGTCACCGCGTCCTCAACACGGATCAGACTTCCGAAGACAAAGATTCGCATCTCTCCATCATCGCTAAACTCCATGGGGCAGGGCACCACCTCTTCTCCACCGGCGTCGGCGTCCTCTTCGACATCCCCTTCGACATCGGCCTCCCCATCTTGGACATCGTCAGCTCCCACATCGGCGACGCCCACGTCTTCTTCGGTATCATCATCTCCGTTGCATCCCGGGGCGAAGGTCACAAGATAAGCAACAAAAAACAAAGAGAAAATCCGTCCTGTCGCACTTTGAAATCGGTCCATTTGAAGACTCCAATATATTTGATAGCTCTGGTGGTGACTCTTTTTCTCGCATTTCGAAAAGATATATTATCTCCATGCGATTTGGGAAATGACCGAGAGGTGTAGCCTGCAGGTTAGAGCTGGCCCGCTCGTTTGATCTCGAGATAGCGATTGACCAGGGCCACCGAGAGGTCCTCGGGTTTTACATCC
>SKNI01000172.1 GCA_007120615.1 Myxococcales bacterium
GCAAAGAGTAGGCGGCGACCGGAACCCTTATATTTGCGGCAGCCACCATCTTCCGTTACAAAGTTAGGTCCCCTGGATCGACGACAAGGTTGATCGGCGACACATTGGAAGTTTTTAAAGGAAAATGGTTATGGCCTCTCGCTCCTCTCTATTCTTAGCAGCCGCAACTCTATCGGGATTGGTATTACTTCTCTCCGGGTGCGGCCTCGATATTCAAGAGGGCTCTCAATTCTCCGGCCAGGAATGCTTTGAAAATAGCGATTGTGTCTCGGGGCTGGTCTGCTCGCAGCGCCGCTGTCGCCCGGTCCAGACCGGCGACCGAGACCTCGACGCCGGTCCCACCGACCATGCAGACACCGATGACACCGATGACACCGGACCCCGTCTCGATACCGGGCTTCCACCGGACACGGACCTCCCCGAATGCACCGAAGGCGCTCGTCGTTGCGCCTCGGAAGCGGTCGCCGAGGTCTGTCTCAATGGCCAATGGACTCGCAGAAGCTGCGACTCATCGAGCGATGAAGTCTGTCAAGACGGCTTTTGCATGTCCGACACCGGAGTCTGTCAGCCGGGCCAGTCGATCTGTCTCAACGATGAGACCGTCGGATTTTGCACGGGAAATAGCTGGGATATTGTAGAAGTGTGCCAGGACGGTCAGACCTGCGCTGATGCCACCTGTATCGATGACCCCTCCGACTGCTGCCCCGGTGGCTGCGGTTCCGGTGAGATCTGCGACGGCTGCACCTGCCAGGAATACGATGTCGACGTATGCCAATTTCAGGATCAACCCTGCAATCATGAAGAACAGATCAGCAATAATTACGTCTGCGCGCGCTACGGAGATCAATCCCAGCTGCGCTGCTTCGGCATCTGCAATACCAATGCCGCCGATCCTCACGCTTCCTGTCCGGGGACCGGAGAAAGCGTCTGCCTGAATCAAGACGAAGGGCCCAACGGACTGTGCATGTCGACCTGTGATATCGGCGACGGTTGCGCCGACAGTCGGATGGGCTGCATCTATTACGACGTCGGCTCCCAGGACGGCCTCTGCATGCCCGTAAGCGGTACCGGTGAGTTGGGAGATCAATGCGACGGCTTCGATACCTTCTCCTGCACCGGCAGCAATATGTGCATCCAGGACACCTGCGTTCAATCCTGTCGTCCCTTCACCGACGGCGATACCGATTGCGGCGACGGCTATTGTCTGGCTTTCGACTCCAGCCTCGGAATGTGCACCCCCAGTTCAGAACTGCCCAACGGAGGTTGCAACCAGGAGGGAACTACCTGCGACGGCGACGCCACCGGTTGCTTCCCCGGCGGATTTGGTGCCGTGCAATGCTACGACTTCTGTCGTCTCAGCCTCGGGAACTCCGACTGCACCGACGGGGAAACCTGCTGGCAATACGAAGCCGAACAGACCCAGCTCGGGATCTGCACCTCCGGTCCCTGATTTGTGGCCATTAGTCCAAGAAAGTAAAAAACCCACAAATCTAAATTTGCGGGTTTTTCTTTGGTTTTCGTCGGCTCTTTAGATGGCATCCGCAAAAGGCGGACCGCCAATCTTGGATGTCATCTAAATTACGCCGTGAAGATATGTTCCAGTTCTTCAATCACCGCCGCCTCGGTTGCTTCCTTGGCTACGGCCATCTCCTGGACCAGAAGCCGCTGCGCTTTATCGAGCATCTTGCGCTCTCCAAAGCTCAGAGTCTTCTGAAATTTGAGTAAATTCAGATCGCGCAATACCTCGGCAATCTCATAGGGGCTGCCCGTCTGAATCTTCTCCAGATAGGCTCGGTAGCGTCGATTCCAGGTCTGCTGATTGAGGTCGACATCGCGCTCTCGAAGAATGTCGTAGACCTCTTCGAGCTCCTTATCGCCCATCACCATTCTGAGACCCACATTATCGACGTTGGTCACCGGGATCATAATACGCTTATCGGAATCCATCACGCGCAGCACATAAAACGTCTGGCTACTCCCCATGATCTCCTTGGTATCGATGCCCACGACTTCCGCCACTCCCTGTGCGGGGTAAACGGCCTTGTCTCCAACCTTGAAAGGGGTTGTCGTCACCTTGTTTCTCCTTACCATTGAGGCGGTGTGGCGGACACGGGCTTGAGACCACGGGTTGAAGCCCGGCAACAAAAAATCGCCTCGACTACGACATACGGCCTGCCTCGCATCCTCAAATATGGCCACGAGAGTGCTTCTGTCTCCCTCAAATCCAATGATCCAGAGGGACACCCAAAAGCCCCATCAGTTTAGTCTGTTGGCAATCGAAACACAAGCCACAGCCACCGGGGGACGAAGCACCAATACTGCCCGAAAGCAGCATCGATTCAAAACGGCATAACGAAAGGGATTATTCCCTCTACTTACGCCAGCGCAACTCCGCAGGAGTCACCAACTTCTGGCGACGGGCCACGTCCAATAATTTTGGTACCGTAAAGGTCGACAGCTTGGCGGCGTAATCTTCATTGCCGGTGGTGAAACGAGATTTGACGATGGCATCCACCAACTCTTGACGAGTGCCGAATTTTTCGTTCAGCAATTGGTGGGCACTCCACAGACGCAACAATTTTCGATTGCTCATCGTGTTGATACGATTCTCAAACGAAAGGGCGTCGTCTTCGTCTTCCGGTGTATCCAGAAGTTCGAGTACTTTCTTGGCCAGTTCGGCCTTCGATCCGTGTTCTTCTGCAACGATTTGCAGGGGACTCTTCTTGCTCATTGGTCCATCTCCCTTGTAAAACGCTTCCACCGCCCTGGGCGCACCGAACGAGCTGGGAGAAGATACTCGGCTCGTCGAACGCCTCTATGGCAGTCTGGCGGCGCGCCTGAAGAGGCGCACAAAATCTGTTAATATGTCACCGCTGTGACATGGGTCGATGAGATGGGCTCCAATCATTTTGGCGCACCTCATCGAAAACGACCCGAATTCCTAACAAAGAGAAGTCATGCGTGCAAGCCTACTCGTAATCCTGCTGGCTATCATCCCTGCTGTCTCCCTCCTGGCCACCGGCTGTGACCGCAACGAGCGTCAGACCGTGGACGAGGTCGTGGAATCCTCCGCCGAGCTCCAAGGAGAGCGCCTGGTCGCCTCCGGGGGACGCGTCGAATTAACCCTGGAAGAAGTGGAGCGCGCCGTTCAACGGGTACGCCTGGTGGCTCAGCGAAACCCGGACGGCACCCTTCCTAAAGGCGAAGCCGACTGGATCCGCCAGGCCCCGGCCCAGATCAACCTGGTGCGGAATCTGGTGCATTTTCAGATCGTCCGCCATGAAGCCGCCGAACGGGGACTGGAGGTCACCCCGGAGGACGAGATCGCTTTTCTCAAAAGTCAGGATAATTTCAGCCGCTACCTCCCGCTCTTTGAAGAAGACGCCGATTCCGAGACCGTCGACAAGCTCAAAAGGGAGCTCCAATCATTTGATCTGACCATCGCGGACGTCCGCCATCTGGTCCACGACGTGATCCTCAATGATAAATTGACCGAGGTCCTGGCCGAGGACTTCTCCGATGACCAATTATGGGCCCTCTACGAGAGCGCCCGAGACGAGGCCGAGCTCATCGTCGCCCAACTCCACAACACCCCCACCTCTTCTGAGCTCGACGAGGCCGTGCGACGCCTGGACGCCGAGATCCGGGCCCACTACCGAGACAACCGAGATCGATTTATGACCCCGGCATCCACCCGGGTCACTCTTTTGTCGGCGGACAAGGCGTTGGACCAGCAGAGCCTCGAGCCCATCCTGCAACAGGCCGCCGAGCGACTGGGGACCGACGAAGACCCCGTCGAAATCGCCGCCGATCTAGACCTTGCGCTCCGCACCAACGCCCATATA
>SKNI01000013.1 GCA_007120615.1 Myxococcales bacterium
CCTAACAAGAAAAGCGCTTTTTTCTACGGCGATGACATGGATGTCATCGGCGCCAAACTCTGTATAGCGGTTGCGGCGGATAGCGTTCAGAGATGTCTTTCGTCCGATGTGTCCCATGAACGGATAGCGTTCGCGGCGGTCTGATCCCCCAAGCAAGCCTGGGGGTTGGGCGGGAGCTGGGCTACGCAGGTGGCAAGCCACCGCTGCGGCCAGGAGGGCGGTGGTGGCTGCGGTGCCAGCCATGACAGCGGTCAAAGACGGCGTTCTGGGAACTCTAGAAGAGTGCGATTCGGGCGCTTCGGGACGACCCCTCCGTCCGAGCTGGCGCTCGGCCACCTCCCCTTCGCTAAGGGCGAAAGGGAGGCAGGCTTCGGGTCGGCTGGGATGTGGTCGGTTCTCGGTGTCGTGGAGCTGGAAAGTGGTCGGGCCGTCACCAACCCGAAACGCTCCCAAAGGCCCGAGGCCTGGCTCCCATGCGGCCGCAGTTTCAGAGACAACGGAGCAAGGTCGGATCCATAGATTTTACATTCCCAGTGACAGAAAAACTAAATCGGTATAGTTTGGAGAGACCAAATGTAACGATAGCTTAATTGGACCTGGAGAAGATCAATGAATCGCATTGAGTATTTGTGGAAGTCCACATTTGTAGGGAGCCTCGTTTTACTCGCGTCGATATCGCTCTTTGCCTTGCCGGCCGTGGCCCAGGCGCCGCCACAGCTTCTGCAGCAGGGGCGCCTTCTCGACGACGCCGGAGAGCCGATGACCGGCGACGTGGTGATGGAATTTTCGATCTACGATGCCCCCTCGGAGGGTGCCACGTTATGGCAGAGTGAGTTCACCGTTTCGGTGGATGAGACCGGATTTTATTCGGCGGTGCTGGGAGCTCATGGAACCCCGCTGACGGCAGACGTATTCAGTCAGGCCCAGACCTGGATCGGCATCGCCGTAGACGGAGGGGAGGAGTTGAGTCCTCGCTTTCAATTGCAGTCGGTGCCCTATTCGTTGAGCAGCGCGCGAAGTGAGCGGGCGGCGGTGGCAGACCAGGTCGCTGACGGCGCGATCACCCGCGACGCCCTGGCGTCGGATGTCTTGGACGACACCCTGGCGGCGATCAGTTGTGCTCCCGGAGAGGTGCCGATCAGCTCCGCTTCCGGATGGGATTGCGGAAATATCGAGGGGCTGACCCTTGCGGAAGTAGAAGAGGCCGTGGGCACCTCGCTCGGCTCGTTGAATTGTGGAGCCGGTGAGATCGTTCGCTTTGACGGCAGCCAGTGGGGCTGCGAGCTGGGCTCTGATATCTATCTGGAGACCTCGGGCGCAACGATGCACGGGGACCTGGTGGTTCAGGAATTCGAAATCCTTAAATTGCCCGACAATAGCGTGGAGACCCGATACCGGGAGCGAAAGACCACCCGCCTGGTGGTTCGCAACCAACGACGTCGGGAGACGGTGATGATCCCCCGGGAGCGACTCCATGAGATTTGTAGCGATGGCTGCACCTACACCATCGCCATGCGGTATTGGAGAAATGAGAATGTAGAACTCGGCTCCCGTGGTCCGCATGCATTCTCCTATGATGGAGAAACGGGTCGCTGGCGAAATAGCAATAATAACTCCGGAGTCTCCGGGGACGGCTCCCTCAACCATGTGCAAAATGTGGGGGGATGGAATTGCTGCTATTTCACGGAGGCCGAGTATATCGCCGGCTCCAACCAGGGCGATACGACGAGGGATATGTTTTTGCTCAACAACTCGAGCTCTACTTGCCCCCTCAATGACACTTCTTCGCTGGAGTGCATCTTGACCTTCTACGATTGAGCTTCTCGGAGGATAAATGAAGACGTCTCACGTAGTTCTGACGAAGGCTCATCTCGCAGCGGTGGTCGCCGCGGCCCTGTTATTATTGACGGCCTGTAATGTGGAGGACACGGTAACCGTCAATGAAGGGGAGCCCGACGCCGGCTTTAACGTCGAAGAACGCGACGCCGAAGAGGACGATGTCGGCGGCGAGACCGGTGAGCCCGATGCCGGTGAGCCCGATGCCGGTGAGCCCGATGCCGGCGGGCCGGACTCGGAGCTTCCCATGGAGGCCCGGCAGTGGTGCTCCGCCGGTGGGGTCGCCACCGGTGACGGCATTCGTCTGGTTCATTGCACGGCGCCCTCTACGCTATCAGCTCCCACCCTGGAAGGAGACGGGGTCCGCCTGGAGGCCGGGGCGTCGCGGGTCATTTTTCCCTGATCATGGGCGCCGATGACATCCCTGTCATCGCTGTGGAAAAAAGCGCTTTTTTTTGATGCGGACGGGGACGTCCGCGCTCCTGATCATTGGCGCCGACGGGCGGCACGAGCTTGTAATGACCAGTCTGTTGCTTAGGATTCAGCCTGAGGAGCGAGTCTCGGTCTCGAAGCGTTGAACGCTGGCGAGATCGTGGTGAGTCGTAGATCTTCTTACCCAGGGAGACCCCAGATGCTGTGGTTCGTAGTGGCTGTCGTAGCCGTGGTGGTGGCGCTATTTGTCATCTTCAGATTCACCCGGGAGGATCGAGAGTTCGTATTGCTCGAGGAGAGGAAACAAAATCAGGTGAATCTGCAGGAAGACTCTCGTACTGAAATTCGCAAAGAGTTTATCGAGCCCCATCGAAAAGACGATAAATAGCAGATTTTTTATTGGGGTGAGTCGGCGCTTCGGACCGATTTCAGGGCCGCGGGGATCGCGACCAATACGCTGGCCATCAGTCCGTACGTGGCGGTGACGCCGGGGTTGGCAAAGCCCAGTTGTACCATCTCGGTGTCGAAGATGAGTTGGAGGACGAAGCTGTCGACGATGAGGTCGTTTAAGAGCACTCCGTTTGCCATCGCCCAGTAGCCCCAGCCGTAGAGTCCGACGTGGACGACGAGACCTGTGATGGCGGCGGCGAAGACCGCTCGTTGGCTGATATTGGGGAAGAGCACGCCGAAGAGAATAGGGGTGCAACTGGCGGCGACGATGCCGTAGACCCCGAGTTGGCCAAAAATCGACAATAATTCCGGGGGATTGACGGCGATCAAGAAGGTCACCAGTCCCATGGCGATGAGGATGATCTGGCCTGCGCGGTGGGCGATGCGCTGGCGCTCTTCGGGCTCGTAGTCGGCCAGGAAATTATTGCGGGTGAGATTTAAAAAGAGGTCGTTTGCCGCGATGCTGGAGAGGGCGATGAGGATGCCGTCGAGAGTACTCATGCCGGCGGCCAGTAGGGCCACCGAGATGATGGCGATGAGCACCGGGTGGAAGGTCTCGGTCACATAGATGGTGAGGACCTGATCTTGTCGAAAGGCGCCGGTGGCCTGGTCGATGAAGAGCTCCGCCGGAATGTCCGAGAGGTGGGCGTAGAGGCCGACCAGAAGTAGGGCCGTAAAAAAGATCGAGACCACAAGGTAGACGCCCAGATATTGCCAGACCTCCTTTTTGCTCTCCACGTAGAGGGCTTTGATCATGATATGGGGCTGGCAGACCAGGGCGAATCCGATGATGAAGCCGGCCACGTAGATGCTAAAAAAGCTCCCGAAGAGGTTGCTCGACGGGTTGATCGCTTTGACCAGATCGGGGTCGACGGCGGCCAGTTGCTCGGTTACCGGGCCCACGCCGTCCATCAACAGGGGCACGCCGCTGAATACGATGATCGCAGCGATCACCGTCATGATGATGCCCTGAAGGGTGTTGGTATAGGCGTGGGCGTAGGTTCCGCCGATGAAGATATAGCTAAAGACAAAGCCGATGATCAGGATGATGCTCTCCATATTGGAGAGTCCCAGGGTGAGCTGCATCACGATCGACAGACCGCCGACGATGGCC
>SKNI01000347.1 GCA_007120615.1 Myxococcales bacterium
CGGAAGGGGCGCGGAGTCCTCGACGGACTCGTCAACTTTTTCGTCAGGCTTCTTCTGCTCAGTCAAGGTAGTCTCCGGGACGACAAAAAACCGGCCGTTTCAACCTGAAAGGCTGGACCGGTTCAAACATTTCCATTCAATTACGAGCAACGTTGGGCTGCTTTTCTTTATCACCGAAATGGGATTTCAGGCAAGTTCTTCAAGCTCTTTCGATAGCATACGGGCCGTGTGCTCGACCAGTGGAATGATCCGTGCGTAATTCATCCGCATGGGGCCAAGAATTCCTACCAGTCCGGCCTGACGGCCTTCCTGAAAATACCCACAGGCGATGAGACTCAAATCACCGCCCCACTCCGCCCCCAGCTCGGAGCCTATCAGGGTTTGAACCTGGGAGGTCTCACAGATTCCATCGAGGACCTCCAGGACCCGCTCCCGATCCTCGAGAGTGCGCAAGACGTCGCGCACTCGCTCGATATCGTGAACGATCTCCGAGAAATCGAGCATATGGAGAGTTCCCTCTACAAAAAACTCCGACCGGGTCGCCAGTTCCACGACTTCCTGCCCGATCTCAAGCGCCCGGCGCATGGTTCGACGATAGCGAGACTCCGCTCGTTGAAGCTCTGAGTGCACCCTTCTGCGCACGTCCCGCAGGCTGTGACCGACGACCAACTCGGAGAGATAATTGTGCATCCGCTCCAGCGCCGGCCGCTCCAGGGGCTCATCGAGTCGAACCACTCGATTAAACACTCGTCCATCTTCGGTGATCAGAATAACTAGAACCCGATGGTTGGATATCCAGGATAATTGCAGATCTTTGAGCCGAATCTGGCTCACCCTGGGGCTGGAGACGATGCTCGTCAACCTCGAGATCTGGCTGATCACAAGCCCCGCCGATCGCACAATGGCGTCGACGTCATCGTCTCGAAATTGACGCAGGTGTTGTCGCCACTCTTCATCGAGCTCCGATGACGTCTGCCCGGTGGCGACCAGATGATCGACGTAGGAGCGCATTCCGGCCGGAGTCGGTTGGCGTCCCGCCGAAGTATGGGGTTGAGCCAACAGGTTTCGCTCTTCCAGCTCCGCCATCACATTTCGCACCGTCGCCGAACTCACAGTGATTCGCTGATGACGGGCCACGGCGGCGCTGCTGACAGGCTCTCCCGTTTCATTGAAGAGCTCCACCACGCACACCAGAATATCAATTTGCCGATCCGAGAGAGGAAACATACCACCTCTTGCTTCTGGACTTCCCTGCATAACTCGATTTTAAAGACTACATCGAGCCTCGCCAGTTGCCTAGAATTTAGCGCCCCCTATCACGACCTGTCAATTTCCATAGTTCAATGGACATTTCCGATTTGATGAGGAACAGGGTCTGGCTCGAATCAGGTCTGGTTCGAAACCTTGGGTCCCTGGCTTTCTCTACGCTCTCGGTTCTCCGGTGTGGGTACTATCCGGGTCCCGATCATTGCTGCATTGTCTTATTTAAAAATCTGGCGAATTCGGCCACCAGATTAAGGGACTGGACCATCTCATTGGCATTGGTGATCAATCTGTCATGACGGGCAATAAGGATTCCGTTTTCAATTTTGAAGTCCGTAAAATAGTCCTGAACCCGCTTCGCTTTCGTTTCCACTGACCGCTGCCAGGCTTCCTCAAGAGAGCCCGCGGAAAACGAGGATGAAAGGGTCTTGTCCGTCGGCCATTGCGGATCGAGTTGGGTCTGAAAAATGGTGTAGACATTGCCACCGAACATCTCTTCTGCGTGGGCACGCATCTCCATCTTTTGCAACTCTCCGACGAGGGTTGGCTTCATCCTCTCTTTGGTGACCGGTGTAAACTCCAGACCCAACCGCTCGGCCACTTCGGCCCAGACTTTATTGATCTTTGTCTTCGTCTCGCCCAGCGGTTCCGTAAAGAAGAACAGATAGATGAGAGCGCCCCCGACAACGACAACGGCGATAATGGTAAGTATTAAATTCATGTGGTCTGTATTCCACTAAGAAATAAAGTCCAAAGAGATGCGACAATTATACAATCCAAATGACGACGACTCAACCGTCGTGAAAATCTATCAGGTCCGTGGTGGCTCAGGTTTCAGTGCAATCTTCAACTCCAGGGTCGCCAGGATGACGATCACTGCCATCTCACTTGCGAAGTACAGCATTCCAACTGTGGTAAGCTCCTCAAAGAGGTAGATCACCAGTCCCAGCGTAAGAAAGCAGTAGATGAGGTTTGCAGCAGAAATCCCAATTAGAAACGGTCTCCAATTCTCCCCGCTCAGACGATATGAAAGGAACGAGTAGATACAAAAAGTCAGGGCAATCGCGGCCAATAAAAAAAGCACAGCTCTGGGCATTCCAAAGACGGGCTCAAAGGTGGTCAGGACCAATCCCAGCATAATCGTTGATATCAGGGCCCCAATGCTGTCGACCAATAATATCGTTTTGGGGTTCGACTTGATGATGTCGATCATAGAAGCCATCCAGAAGCAGGGAAACCAGTCTCGAGACAGGTAGATTCGCGAACGTTTGCAACGCGGAACTCCAGGTCATCGGCAAAGAAAGTTTGGTTTCGTAGATCCTCCGCCAAACGCAGCCGTGGGATTAGTTTGTAACAAGAACGAGATTGTAATCTCCCGATGCTCCGTTATTAGATGAAGAAGTTCTGAAAATACGACGGTGGCGGCTTAATGAAGACGGGCGGTGGCAGAATGCGCCGCTCCGACTCAAGTGTGGCGCCTTATTTCACCGACCAGTACTTATCGGCCGGTGTGTCTGCCCTTTCGGGAGCAGGTACAGCTCTGTCTCGCTGCTACTTTTGTCGAAAAGTATATCACTTCTGATCAATCTACATTTTCGTACTCAGAAATGGCAGTGAGATTATCTCGTTCCCAACCCTTGATGCCCATCTCTGATATGACTACCTCTGATAACCCAGATGATCCTACGGACCGGTGGGCCGAACTCGACGGCCCCGAGGCAGTAGCCGCGGCCGCCGGGCGGCTCCGTCAGATCACCAACGCGCCATCGGAGATCGCGGCACAACGCCGCTTTCTCGATCTGCTCGCCCCCGGCCCTGGCGAGCACGTCCTCGATGTGGGGGCCGGCACCGGTGAGATCACCCTCGAACTCATCCGGCGGGTCCAGCCCGATGGGGCGGTGACAGCCCTGGACCCCTCCCACGGCCTCCTCGCCATCGCTCAAACCGCCGCCCAAGAGGAGGGGTTGAACAAAGCGCTAACGATCGACATCGGCGATGCCCGGGATTTGCCCTATGCTGACGATCGCTTCGACATCGCTTTTTGCCACTGGGTACTTTTGCACGTAGAGCCTCCGGAAGATGTGATTCGAGAGATGGCCCGTGTCGTGCGCCCCGGCGGGCGACTGATGTGCGTCGAAGTCGACTGGGAGACGATGACGATTTCACCTGGCGATCGAGATCTAGTCCGCCACATCGTGCGGGCGAACGTCGATCGCCAGATCGACGGCCAGATCGGTCGCCGGCTGGTGTCGATGTTTCGGCAGGCCGGACTGCAGAACGTCCGCGTCGAGCCCATTGTCGACGTAGATTGCGATGGCGACCAAGACGGTTGGCTAGAGGTTCTCAAGTCGAGAATTCCCGTCGTCGTCGACTCCGGCCTGGTCTCCTCCCAGGAAGCACAGCAGTGGTGGAGCGAAGTCGAAGAGGCCGTCGCCCGTGGTGATTATTTCTTCAGCCTGACTCAATTTGCCGTGGTGGGACAAAAGCCGAATTGAAGCGATCGGTCTGTCTCCATACGCCGATGAGGAACCGGAGGTTCCCGAACCCTTGGTGAGTCACGAGTTCCCG
>SKNI01000213.1 GCA_007120615.1 Myxococcales bacterium
ACCAGCGCAAAGAGGTCGGTCCAATCCACGGTGGTCACAAATCCAAAGAAGAATAGCCCCATCAATTGGTTCCAAACTTCTGCGGCCACGGGCGATAAATTGGTTGCCGAGAAAATAGCGCCCACCACCACGGCGCATCCGTACAGCCCCCGCTTCGTCTTCACGTTGAGAATCGCCGCCACCAGAACAGGCACGAAAAACAGCCCCGCCACGTCACTCAATTTTCCCGTCACAACGCCGGCCAGGACGCTGTCCTTGAGGATATGGTCGTTGACCACAAGCAGGGCCAACGCGCCGAGCCAGAGGGGATGCAGAAGCGCTCGACGGGGATAAATCTCTTGGGTGGACTTCATGGTCTTATCCTTGGCGACCTGGAAAAAGTGGGAGCCGCGACAGAATAAAGGAGTTCTACATCGGAATCAACGAATTGAGACGGCCTCTTCCAAAAGAAGTGCCAGGTCATGGGTTGGCAAAATCCAAAACGCTCAATGAACCTGACCCTTACAAAGCCCTTTAAAATAGCCACCCACTTGACATCCAACTCCTTCTTTCCTTACCCTTCCCTTGAGTTTCGAACAGTTTAATCAATCCACAAACACTCAAGGAAGGGAGATGAAGAAAAGCAGATTGCTCAGCTTTTTCGGCGCGCTCTTATGCGCATTTTTACTCGCAATGGGGGGTGCTGCCTGCGGCGGCGACGATCCCGCCACCAATCAAGTCGATGGTGACGGCGATGGCGATGGCGATGGCGACGCAGAGGTAGAGCCCCGAACCCTGGCCCAGGCCCATCAATTATGCGCAGCCGCCGGTGAATCATCCGATGGTGTGCTCACCGCGCTGCACTGCTTCGGTCCTCATGACCTCTCTGGATTTGAAGCCACCAATGACAGCGAGATGACCTGGCAACCCGGGGCTTTTCATATCGTCGCTGAATGAACCACCCGATAACACGAGTTTCACCGACCACTTGATCCGAATTAATTGTCACCGAACATAGGAGTTAGCGATGCAACGCATCTACAATCCTTCATCATTTTCGAAGACCCTTTTATTCTCTTTGATTTTGGCGAGCTTTACACTTCTGGCCATCCCCGCCTTCGCGGATGTTCCGATCACCATCACCCAGCAGGGCCGGCTTCTCGAAGACGACGCAACCCCCATGACCGGAAGCCAGGATTTGCTTTTTGAAGTCTACGATTCAGCCTCCGGCGGCGAACTCCTCTGGAGCGACACCGTCACCACCACCCTCGACGAAAACGGCGTCTACACCGCCATACTCGATGGGATCGACAGCACCATCCTCCAGGACGCCGAAGCCTATCTGGCGCTCACCGTCGACCAGGAAGAGTTCTCCCCACGACTGGAGTTGACCTCCGTTCCCTTCGCAGCCCTCGCTCAAGAGGCTTTCTCCGTGGCCGACGGCTCCATTACCTCCGATGCCTTTGCTCCCGGAGCTGTCACCTCTGAGGCCATCGACTCCGTCTCCTGGGATCAGCTATCGGACGTGCCCTCGGGGATCACCGACTCCACAGATACCCTGGCTGGCCTGGAGTGCTCCAGCGGCCAACTCGCCATTTACGACGGCTCCGCCTGGGGCTGCGCAGCGCCGCAGGACACCACCTACACCGCCGGAGACGGGCTCGTGGAGAGTGGCCAGCAATTCTCCATCGACCTTCCCTTTTTACAGGAGCGATTCTTTGAGATCCCCGACGGTGACTATTTCGACATCGAGCAGGGAATTCGGACGCAGGACAGCATCCACGTCAATTCGGGCAACACCAATAGTTTCGCCGGCATCTACTTCGACGGGGACAACCTTTCCGACGCCGCGGCCTACTTGGTTCACTACCCGTCACAGAATAACATCGCCCTTCGCGGTCAAGACAACGTCTACTTCGGAAATATCACCAACTCCACCGACCTTCGAAACTTCGGCCGCATCCGCGCCGGCGCATCCGGTGGCAATACCGCTCATGCACCGCTTCACGCCCGAGCCGACCAATTCAGCACCGCTTTGCTCCTCGAGCATCGAACCGATAGCTCCGGCTGGGTGATGGGACCCGGCGACAGTTCGCAAAACCTCAACTTCTATCAACTCGACAATGTCGGCACCCAAACTGCCAACAGCTCCGGAACGCTGCGCTCTCGTATCGACTCCGACACCGGCGCGTATAGTACGGCCTCCGACCAACGACTCAAGCGCGACATCGACTACCTCGACGGAATCCTCCCGGGCGTGATGCAATTAAACGCCGCCCAATACCGCTTCAAGAGCGCAGGCGCCAACTCCAACCAGACCGTTGGATTCATGGCCCAGGACGTCCAGAAGGTCTTCCCCGAGCTCGTCCAATATTATAAAGAGACCGATATGTACGGCCTCAGCTACTCCCAATTCGGCGTGCTCGCCATTCAGGCGATCCAGGAGCAGCAGCAGATCATCGATACCAAAACCGCCGAAATCAACGCTCTCGAGAATCGACTCGATTCGATGGAACAGCGACTCAACAACCTCGAAGCTAGTCGATAATTCATAACGAGCCCGTCCGCATCGAGGCGGGCGGGCCAATGGCCCCCGGGCCGGTGAATACTGCGGGGTAGAAGGCCCGGGGGCCGGTGAAGATCAGGTGCCACAGGTGCGGAGCATTCTTCACCCGCCCCGCCCCTGCTACGCCAGGCCCTTATCCTTCAGCTGCTCGATGGCGTCTTCGGTCTTCTCCAGATCCCCCATCTCCATTCCCTTCAACACCTGATCGGTCTTAGAGAATTGGATATCTTTATAAAGCACCACCTGAACGCGATTGCCCCAGGGATCGCGAAAGTCCAGCCCTCTGGTGTCCAGAATCTCCACGTCCATCTCTTCTAATTTCTCGCGCACCGACTCTCGCTCGTCGACGACCAGCCCGAAGTGGCGATGCCCGTCGGGCCCCTGGTCGCGACCTTCGGCCAGCGCCAGGAATTGATCGCCCATATCGATGAAGACCTGCGTTTTGGTCCGTCCTCGAAGCTCGAACTCAAAGAGGGCCTCGTAAAATTCGAGCGCCTCGTCGAGATCTCCCACTTCCAAGACGATATGGTTCATTCCGACCAGCCGACTTTTCTGGTTGTCGCTCATCTTTACTCCTTCTCTGTTAAAACAGACATGGCTGACTCGCTCCCAATCATGGTCGCCCTCACCACGATTGCAACCGGAGCGCGGACGAAAGACAGTCCTGAACGCTATCCGCTGCAACCGCTATACAGAGTTTGGCGCCGATGACATCTCTGTCATCGCCGTAGAAAAAAGCGCTTTTTTTGTTTGGCGAGGACATGGATGTCCTCGGCGCCAAAGGCAACGAAGTGAATCAGATATTGACGGAAAGCCCCCGCCCGACGATGCTCGGCACATGCCGCAGACGCCTCCCCACATCGCCTATCTCTTTCGAGCCGTCCTCGCTCTTACCCTTATGAGCCCAGCCTGCCGAGGCGAATTCGAAGAGCCCATCGAGTGCTCCGACCTATGCGACAATTGCGATCAGCCGGTCTTTGACTTCGACCACTACACAGCTACCTGCGACGCTACCGAGAGCCTCGATTTCTGCGGCCTTCCCGACGCCACCGCCCATTGCACCGAGCCCGATTTTAACCTCGAAGAGACCACCATCGCCGAGATTCACCACGCTCTTCTCGCCGGGCAAATTAGCTGTCAGTGGCTCACCCAGCGATATTTCGACCGAATTCTGTGGCACGACCTGAAAATGACCGGGCCCAATCCACCGTTGAACGCCTTTGTCCACCTAAACGAAGCAGCCCTGCAGACCGCCGGCCGCCTCGACGAATTTCACCGTTGCGAA
>SKNI01000170.1 GCA_007120615.1 Myxococcales bacterium
AATGTGCTGTTCCACCGGCGTCTGCGGACCCGACGTGGACCCCAATCTGGTTCGCTTCTCCGCCGATCTCGACTGGGTCGAAAAACAAGGCGTCGAAGTGAGCCGCTTTAATATCTCCCAGGAGCCGGGAGCATTTGTGGACAACGAGACCGTCAAAGAGGCGCTCTCTGAGGACGGAAACGACGTCTTGCCACTGGTTCTGATCGACGGTCGAATCGTCTGTCGAGGGTTCTACCCGGAGCGGACTCAATTGCAGTCGATGCTCAAGATTGAGGCTGTCGAGGTGTCGGAAAAATCGACGGGCTGCTGCGGCCCGAGCGATGAGAGCTCTTCCTCGAGTTCTTGCTGTTAAATCCGAGAGCCGACCACTTTCCAGTCCTCCAACCCTGAAATGTGTAAATGTACAAATAGAAAGTGTTACAGGCCTGTAGCGCCTTCTATTTGTACAATTACACATTTCTGGGTCGGGCTGTTGAAGAGTGGCCGGTTTTTGAGGGTCGGGCTGTTGAAGAGTGGCCGGTTTTTGAGGGTCGGGCTGTTGAGGAGTGGCCGGTTTTTGAGGGGCGGCCTGTTGAGGAGTGGCTGAATTACTAAGCACTACAAACGGAACAAAACGTATGACACCGGGCGACGAAGAACTGACAAAAGTCTTTGACGGGGCCAATAAAGATATCGGCTTTTTCGAGCGATATCTGACGGTCTGGGTGGCGCTGTGCATCGTCGCCGGAATCGCCATCGGGCAGTTTATCCCGGCCGTTCCCAATGTGCTCGGTGAGATGAGTTATGCCGAGGTCAATCTGCCGATCGCCGTGCTCATCTGGGTGATGATCTTTCCGATGATGCTGCAGATCGACTTCAAGAGCATCGTCGACGTGCGAAAGGAGCCAAAGGGGCTGACCATAACCCTGGTGGTGAACTGGCTGATCAAGCCCTTTTCGATGTTCGCCATCGCCTGGTTTTTCTTCACCGTGGTCTTTGAGCCCTTCATCACTCCCGAGTTGCAGATGCAATATCTTGCGGGAGCGGTACTTCTGGGCGCTGCGCCCTGCACGGCGATGGTCTTTGTGTGGAGTTATCTAACCAAAGGGGACGCCGGTTATACCCTGGTGCAGGTCGCGATCAACGACTTGATCATGCTCTTTGCCTTTGCCCCGATCGTGATCTTGCTCCTTGGCATCGGCGATATCATTGTGCCATGGGAGACGGTGCTTTTGTCGGTAGTGCTCTATATCGTCATCCCCCTGGCTGCCGGTTTTATAACCAGAACGCTCTTGATCAATCGCAAGGGAAAGCGCTGGTTCGACCAGGACTTCTTACCGCGATTTGGGCCGGTGACCATGATCGGTTTGTTGGCCACGCTGGTGCTGCTCTTCTCCTTTCAGGGAGAGGTGATTCTCGACAACCCCCTTCATATCGGACTCATCGCGATCCCCTTGATTCTGCAGACCATCTTCATCTTCGCCCTGGCCTACGGGGCAGCCCGAATCTGGAAGGTCCGCCACTGCATCGCCGCCCCGGCCGCCCTCATCGGCTCCAGCAACTTCTTCGAGCTTGCGGTGGCCGCCGCCATCGTACTCTTCGGTCTGCACTCCGGCGCCGCGCTGGTGACTGTGGTGGGCGTGTTGGTGGAGGTGCCCCTGATGCTGGCGCTGGTGAAAGTGGCTAATGCCACGCGGCGGTATTTTCCGGAATGAAGTGGTTGGGGCTCCAGTACGCCAACCCACGAGAACCGACCAGTTTTCAGTATGCCAACCCACGAGAACCGACCAGTTTTCAGTATGCCAACCCACGAGAACCGACCAGTTTTCAGTATGCCAACCCACAAATGTGTAAATGTACAAATAGAAAGGAGTCGCGAGCCTGCAACGCCGTTCTATTTGAGGATTTACACATTTGTGGGTCGGCCTATTGGAACGTGGTCGGTGATTGAGTTCGGCTTATTGGTGAGTGGTCGGTGATTGAGTCCGGCCTATGTCGCCCGTGAATAGCCAACACGACAAACCCCCTCGCCATCGGATCTTTCGGAAACTCCAACGCATATCGTATCGCCACGTGATTCCTATTCATCACGAGTTTCGATTCCTCCGAAAGAAGGGGCGCCGACGGCTCCCCGTCGACCAGGTCGACGGTCTCTATCAGCTCGTTCGGAAGTTGAATCTCTTCCCGCAACTGTCGAAGGAACTTCTCTTCCCCAGGAGTCAGAGTCCTCGCTGCGGGTTCTTTCCGGACAGATACTTTCCGAACAGGCTCTTTCCCGGGCTTTTGCTTCACGACAACCTCTTCTGCCTCGTCAACGACGGGCGTTCTGGCAGAAGTCTGGCGGATTTCGCGGGCCTGTTCGATCAGCTTCTCTGTGTGATTGCTGAACGTAACCCGAGCAAGCTCCGGCTCGCCCTCAATCCGCTCCAGATAGTCCGCCACCGGTAGAGGACTCAGGTTGAGGACGGACTCGATGATCGAGATCCGTCGGGGCTCATCGACGAGGACGATATGACTCTGAAGTCGTCGGTCGTCGAGAGGTACGTCACATTCGGAATTGGCGACGCAGAAGATCTCGAGTTCGCTCAGATGTCCCTGATTCCACAGGCGGAAATGATTGGCCCACAGCCCGGAGAGGGAGTGGAGATTGCCGTGGATATCCTCGAAGATCTCTACATCCTGAGCGCTGAGTAATGCCCGAAGGCGACGGGGGCGGTTGAGACCCAGTTGACTCTTAGGTGGGATGTCATTTTGGAGCTCTCGAGGCCAGTGATTCCACTGAAAAGCCTCTCGAAGCGCGTTTTGGAGGTCGCCGGAGACGATGGCTTCCATAAAGGCGAGCTGCCATTGGGTATCCATAGTCGGGAGCAACTCGTCGAGAAGTTCGACAAGCAGTCGAACCAGGGCGAGTAGACCGGGTTTGAGGCGACTTCGAAGCATCCGTTCGCTGTGAACCAGGTGATGAGAGCCTTCAAAGAAGATTCGCGCCGAGGTGGTGCCCACCTCGATGCGAAGGCTCAGTCCCGGGAGGGCTGTATCCTTAAGCGCTCTTCTCTGCAGAAGGTGGTCGTCTTTGATAAAGAGGAGTTCCGAGGGTTCTTCGAAAGGTTCTTCGAAAGGGAAGAGCGCTGCGGCGATGGTTGAACCATCGTCGAGGGTGTTGGTTGCGAGGTGTAAATAGCCCTCATCAGGGAGAACCGAAGCGGGAGTCGCCTTCCAGCGGTCGATCTGCTGGCGGATGGTCTCCTGGGTCTCTTTTTCTCGGAGCGTTTCACGCTCAGTCGATGTGAGGTTTCGGAGGATGGCCTTTCGATATCGGTCCAGGGGGGTCGTTCGCAGATCGAGGGCTGGATATACGAGCGTCGTCAGTCGCTTATCAAAGAAAAAAATAGGGTGGCCTTTTAGAAGCGGGTCGTCGAGGAGTTTGTCGTTCTTGGAGACGCCCGCGGCCACAACATCGAGCCCTTCACGCTTGGCGTGCTCCCATAGCTGTCGAAGGGACCAGGACGCGCCGCGGATATCTTCGAAGAGCTCCAGGTTGGCGGCGGCGCCCAGAAGTTGGAGGCGACTGCCGGGGTCGTGGCTCTGAATGGCTCTGGGGCCGGGAAGATATTCGCCAAGCATCGCCGAAGTCGTTCGCTCGATCGCATCGCAGAGCGAAACGTGGAGGGTCGCGGAGAGAAGCTCTTCCACAAATATGAACAGCCACGCCTCGGGGAGTTGGTGAAGTGAGTCATCGACCAATTTGACTAATACTTTCGTCGCTTCTGTGAGTCCCGATTCAACCTGTCTGGCTCGGAGATCGCATTTGAAGTCGTCAGTCACCGGGAGGGGGCCAT
>SKNI01000021.1 GCA_007120615.1 Myxococcales bacterium
GGTTGTCTGACGCTCAATATCTACACCCCCAATACGGTGGTGGTGACCTGCGCGGCTGGCACGGCACATAATTTCTATCTCGACGAAGACGACGCCGTCGTCGGTCACGAAGTGATCGATGTGGAGTCCGGCGAGATTATGGAGAGCAATTTCCAGGCAGACTTCATTTAAGGCAGCCCTCAGGAGGAAGATGATGAATCGTATAATAATGCTTTTGTTACTCGTCGCCTTAGCGCTGCCCGCGCTTGGTTGTTACCACAATCAGGTCATCATGGCGCCTGATTATGATCCCTCAGTGGATATCGCCGATGAAGAAGATCTTCGGTTGCATCTCTTTGGACTCTTTCCGCTTCAACAAGATGTGAATCTGCAAGAGGTCTGCGCCAATGGAGCAGGGGTTGTAGAATCGCGAGTTTTGTTTCGAATCGGAATCGTAGATTTCTCGCAGACTCGCACCTACTGCAAGTGATTCGGTGTAACCCCGAAGATAAGCAATAGTGTGATAAAGATGGGCAAGGCTTCGGTGAGATACCGGCCTTGCCCATTTTTTTATGCTACCATTGCCGGGTTATACTGTTGCCCTGGTAGGTGATGGCGAAGCAAAAGAAGTGCAGGAGCGCGATTGAGATGGCAACGACCCATAGTCACAGCGGTGATGGGCTTGATTCTGGCTGGGTTTGGTTGGACTCCGTCTCCGGCTACAGCGGAGGAGATTGCCATGGACTCCCGTGATGTATATTCCCACCAGGAGTCGATGACCTACCGCGTGGAGTACGGGCCGTCACACCTTGCGGATCTGGGTTTTGAGGTCGGCTGCGACGATGAGGGTGTCGTCTCCGCCCGCTTGATGGCCAACAGCAAGGGACTTGCCCGCCGGGTCCACCCCTTTCGAGTACGGCTGGACACCATCGCCCGACCCATCACCGGGGGCACCCGACAGGCCCAGACTCTGATCGAAGAGAAGGGCGCAGCCCGCCGGTACCGAAGTCGCTTCGACCGCACCCCGCAGGTCTCCACGGACGCCGTCATTCGCGGCGCGGAGTCCCAGGAGGTGGTCCAACTCCCCTCCACCGGCCATGACCTATTGTCCTGGATGCTCCATCTTCGCCGAGAGGTCTCGAAGTCCGGTCAGCAGGACCAGGCTCGACGATATACCCTCTGGGACGGCTGGAAGTTGGTGTGGCTCGACGTGCATCCCGGAGCCGTCGAAGAGATGTCCACTCCCACAGACGAGGTGCGAGCCCAGGCATTTACCCTGCGGCGCACCCGCCTCCATCACAGCGGTGACTCCCGATTCGAGGCCCAGGCCGACGTCGAAGAATTGGGCACGATCTGGATCGAGGTCTCCCCGCGAGCTCTTCCGGTAGCGATGGCTTTTCGAGCGCCCATCGGACGGGTGCAGATCCATATTCAGGCGTATCAAAGCGATCCCTGTGAGTTGTGAGGGGAGAGAGAGGGACGGCGAGAAGGGCAAGAGAAAAACAAAGGCAAGGGCAATCGCCAAGACGCGGAGGACCGCCAGGGACGCAGAGAAAAACAAGGGAAAGATAAGGCGGGTCTGGGCTGGTCGCGAATAGACCAGGAGTTCTATACTTCTGTAGCTGGATTCTCGGTGATGCTTTTGAGATTGGAGATTTCGAATCTCGACGGCAAGCCATAAACCAAACCTTTCTTTTACCTCTGCGTCTTGGCGGTTCTCCGCGTCTTGGCGATTTCCCTTGCCCTTCTCGCTGTTTCTCTCTTTTTAACTCGTTTTTCCCGAAAGGAAGCTATGAGCACCGAAATAGATCCCCGGGCGTCGTTGGGGGAGCGATTTGAGATGGGAGAGGAGATCGCCCGGGGGAGGCTCTCCACGGTGGTGAGGGCTACTCGGCGGGACAATGGCCGGATGGTGGCGTTGAAGATCTTGCACGATCATTTTCGCGACAATCAGGCCGTGTTGCAGAGACTACGTCGAGAACTGGCCGTCACTCGAAGACTGGAGCACCCTGCTATTTTGCGGATCGATGACCTCATCGAGACCGAAGAAGTTGTGGCCCTGGTGATGGAGTTCATCGACGGTCGAAGCGTGCGGGAGTTGGTGCAACAGGAGGGCGCCCAGTCCTGGGAGCGGACCCGACGCATCATCGAGACGGCGGCCGAGGCGTTGGAGGATGCCCATGATAAGGGAATCTGGCATCGCGATCTGAGCGCCCATCATATCATGGTCGATGAGGATGGCGGGGTAAAAGTAGTGGGTTTCGGGTTTGCCAGAGTCGACGAGTTGGTGGGGCTGACCATGCACACCCGGGTGTTGGGAGCGCTGGAGGCGATGGCCCCGGAGCGAATCCTGGGGATGTCCTATGACGGGCGGGCCGATATCTACTCGCTGGGCGCCGTGATGCGGGAACTTATCACCGGGCATCCGCCCATTGACGGGGGAATGAGCCAGGCCTTCGCACGGGCCACAGGAGCGGTCAATGAAGGCGAAGAAGATGGGCTTCCAGAAGCCCTTCCGGCCGCCGCGCGCTATGCCCTTGAGAGGGCACTCGCTCGCGATCCGAGCGTCCGTTTTGCCACCGCCTCCCAGATGGGCCGTGCGCTACGTGGTGACTTCGACGTAGCCCGGTGGAACGCCTGGGTCGCCCGGGAGGCTCGATATTGTCCGGACTGCGAGACCCCCATCATCGACGGGCTTTTCGACTGTCTGGAGTGCGGATATGAATTCAAACGCCTCGTTCAAAATCCAGGTGGTGGAAAGCATATGATCCGGGTGGTCTCCAACTTCGACCGAAATATCTTCCCCAGCGCCGGCGAGGTCTATCAAGTCCACCACGATCCGAAGATGCTCACGGAGAGACAATTCCAGAGTCTGATGGACTTTCTCGGCGACCACGAAGACACCGCTTCCTTTGCCGACGGCCGCTGGGAGTATCAGTGGCCGCCCTATATTTTACTCAGTGAATTGGAGGTTGCAGAAGCGCACCGAATCTCAGAAAAACTCGAGGAGGCCGGGATCCATAACGATGTCCGCCAGTCCCCGGGGAGAACTCCACTGGGAGGCACAACCAAAACCGAGGTCTATCATTTCTTCACTCTGGCGGTGGTCGCCTTTGTGGGTTCCTCCTACTCGGCCTGGACAAACGGTGTGAATCCGGCCTGGATCGCGTTGGGGACGATGCTCTTTGTGGGAGTTGGCCTGCTATTGCATCGAAGTCTACACAGACGGGCGGCCAGGAGCATCGAAGGCCGACAGACGGAGTCTATATCCGGCGTGCCCCTGATGATTCCGCCGGCGTCGATGAGTGGTGCAGGCCCATCGGTGGACCAGAAGGTGGTGCCAGAAGAGACCGGGCGGGCGCTCAAGAAGCTCAGCCAGTCGGCGCTGGCTCAGGAGATCTACGAGCTCGTTGTGCTGGCCGTCGCCACGGTCCAGCGAATAGAAAGCGGACAGCAGGAGGCGGGCTCCGCGGTGAAGCAGGCGCGCTCGATCATCGAAGAGGTATTGCGCATCGGAGGGGAATTGGATTCGGTGGTTCAAGAATTGGAAGGGGTATCGTCGGCGGAGTTGGTCTCTCGAATCGAGTCGGTAGACGCCCGGCTGGCCACCGAGGAGTTTGAGGAGACGGCGGAGCTCATCGAGGAGAAGACCGAGCTCTTTGACCAGATGGCCCACCGCGACGAGTTGGAATACCGCCAGGTTTCACTTCGGATGCTCCTGCTCAAGGCTCGGGGGACCCTCCTGGAGCTTCGGGCCCAGGATTCGACGACCCCTTTTGAGGACGCCGATACCGCCGATCTCGACGAACTCCGTATTCTTCTGGAAGCCCATCAA
>SKNI01000716.1 GCA_007120615.1 Myxococcales bacterium
AGCGCCTGGTGGTGGACTTAGAAGACGGAAATGTGGGCAAGCCGGTCTATGTGGACAATCCCTTCTTCGATCCCGAGATGCAGGATGACGCGATCTCCTGCGCCACCTGTCACGTGCAGGACGGGATCGTGTACGGTCCCCGCGGAGACACCGATGCCCCTCATCCGGTGGCCAAGAGAGACAGCCTTATCGACGAGAGAAATTGCGTACGCTGCCACCAGGCGGAGGCTCATTTTCCGGACCAGAATCTGGCCTGTTTCTTTTCCACCGGCGCCGAATGGGAGGAGAGCCCGGCGGCCGAAGCTGGCCAGAGCTGTCAGCATTGCCACATGCCAAAGACCCACCGCAAATTGGCCGAGGCTTTCGATGTGCCCGAGCGGGAGACTCGCCATCACTGGTTTGGGGGCTCCTTGATCCCCAAGCATCCGGACTTTGAGGAAGAGATCGCTCCCCTTCGCCAGATCTTCGGCTCCGGCGCCTCCATCGCCCTGGTGGAGCATCCCGATACCGACGGGCTCGCCGTGCGGGTGTATAATGAATTTGCCGGCCACCTCTTTCCCACAGGAGATCCCGAGCGCCATGTGGACGTCGACATCATCGTCCGAGATGAAGAGGGCGAGGTTCTGCAGGAGGTCAGCGAGCGGATCGGATCGATTTACGAGTGGTGGCCGGAGATCAAATTGCTCTCTGATAATCGAATCAAGCCCGGAGAGTCACTCTTTATCGACCTCGATCTCTCGCCGGACGCGGCACCGGCAAAAGTGGAGATCAAAGCCCATAAGATGCGGATGTTTGAAGAGGCCTTTGACTATCACGAGTTAGAGGGGCGCTACGTTCGAGGTCGGATCTTCCATCAATCGAGCTGGACCATCGAGGAAGACCGATCCTTTTCTCTGGAGCGCATCAAAGACGACTGGGGAGAGCGCGATCAGGTGGAGCCTCCCGGCGATTCTTCGTCGCCGCGGGAAGAGTGATTAGTTTTCTTCACGAAGTAGCTGTCCGTCATCTGCCAGCGGACTGAGCTGACTAACGTTTTTCCAATCGCTCGTCCACTAATCGGTGAGGTCCGAAGATGGAGAATTTGGAGTCCCCGAGAGAACCCGCCGCTCTCCAGAATTGGTTGCGCGTCATTCCCTGGCCCGTCCACCTTCTGGATTCTCAGGGGGGGGCCCATCGCCCCAACTCGGCGTTGACCAGGCTCCTCGGGTACGGAGACATCGAGATGACGCGGGAGCAGTTTCAGCGGTGCATCCCCGATGGGATGCGGCGACGCCTCAAGGCTGTGATCAGCAGCATCGACAGTCCCACAACACCTCCCTATGCCGAGATCTCACTGACCTATCGACATCGATCGGGAGTCCAGATTGAGGCTCCCCGGGTACGAGTTGGCCCACTGGAGCATTCCGGGGGGCCTTTTTTTGTGATGCTCGTCGATCTCACGCCTCCCGAGCACCTCACCCGGGCCGAGATTCGCTCCCGCCTTACCCGCATCATCAGCCACGATCTCAACAACGTATTTACGATCTCCCAGAGCTATCTCGATCTCGTCCAACGCCAGCGGGTCTCTCAGATTCAAATGGAGCAATATCTGGGCCGCGCCGCCCACGCCATTCGCCGGGGGATTTATCTCAACGAGGTATTGCACCTGATCACGGCCGACACTCGTCTGTCTGCGGAGGAGTGTTCCGTGGAAGAAATTCTGGAACCGCTGGAATCCGTAATTACCCGTTTTCTTGCCCCCGGCCCGCGCTGGAATATCTCCTGGGAGCCCGATTTGCCGGAGCTCTTCGGCCATCCCCTGGAACTGACTCGTTTTCTTCTCGACTTTTGCATCCACGCTTATGTGCGATGGCCTCATACCGGGACGCTGACTCTGGAAGCCCTGAGCGCTCGCGGTGAAGACCGGGCGGTGCTGCTGCGCCTCACCCCGTCGCCAGACAGCGAAGATGCACTTCCCGTTCCGTTTCAGGCGTTTTTATCGCAACAAGAGTCCGTATCCGAGCAGAATGACGCTCCCCTGATCTTTACCGATATCCTCTACCAGGACGTGGTCTCTTTGGAGTTGGCCGACGACTCCATGACGGCGCTTCTACCGGGAGATTAAGCGATTTCACCGGTCTCGCAGAATGGTCCCCTGGGCGAATTGAAGATAATCACCCTCCGTAAAACCGATGGCCGTGGGGTGATCGACGTCGGCGCTCCAGCATCCCGATAAAATCAGCGGACTCTCTGAGGTTTGAGCGGCCGCCGAAACAATATCTAAAAACCGGGTGCGGTCGATATGACTGCTGCAGGAGGCCAGGGCTACGGTGCTGTGGTCGGGCATAATCGAGAGCACCCGGGCGAAGAGCTCTTCGTATTTGGCGGTGGCCTTCGGCAGATCACTTCGCCGATGGGCAAAGCTCGGCGGATCGCAGACGACGACTTCGAAGGGGGCGCTCCCGTCGGAGAATTGCTCCAGATAATCGAAGACATCGGCGGCCTCAAAGCCGTGGGCCGAGGAGGGCAGGCCATTGATCTCGAAGTGGCGCCGGGCGGTCTTAAGGGCCGGCTTTGCCAGATCGACGGTGGTCGTTCGCGCGGCTCCTTGACGGGCGGCGGCCACCGAAAACCCTCCGGTATAGCCGAAGAGGTTGAGGAGGCGTTTGCCCTGGCTGACTCCTGCGATGCGGCTTCGGTTGGCCCGCTGATCCAGAAAGAATCCCGTCTTTTGCCCGGCGATGGGATCGACCTCGTAGGTCAGACCATTTTCCAGAAAGTTGACCGTCTCCTCGGCCTTCTCCCCCCACCACTCGGCCTGGGGAAGGGCGCCGCTATATTTTCGAGAGCGTCGAATCACCCAATGCTCAATCGGCAGAAGTTGTTGAATGACCTGGCGGGCTTTTTTAAGCCATCGCTCCGCCGCCATTCCGTCGGGTCGAAGGACGGCGAGGGAGCCGTAGACATCACAGACCAACCCGGGGATGCGGTCGCCTTCGCCGTGGAGGAGTCGAAAGCCGGTGGTCTCCGTCGTCGGGAAGGGCCGTCGCTTAAAGGCGGCCCGGATTCGTTTCTCCAGGAGTCGATCGTCGACGTTGACCTGGGGGTTGAGGGTCCACAGTCGCACTCGAAGCGGAGAGTCTGGATCGAGGACGCCCCGGCCGAGCCACTGGCCGTGGGTGTCGTGAACGTCGACGATATCGCCGGCCGTACCATCGACGGAACCGACGGCATCGGCGAAAATCCAGGGGTGTCCGGCCTGCAGGGTCTCTTCAATCGCGATGGTAAGGTCGACTCGTGGATAGTGGCGCATGGTCTCTTCCTGTGGGGACACGGGTTGTCGACGACGGGTGTATCAGAGATGGGAGCAGAAACCGAGCTTCACAGAGAGCCTCCCAACGCCTTTGTGGTGGTCAGAAAGTGACCAATCCGCTAGCCTGAATACACAGCAACTCAACTACCATCGGAGGTGGCTATGTGTTCCCGTAAGGCGAATGGAGACGTCGTAATCGACTGTGAAGCCGGTCGACGTCTGGGGTGTAAGACCTATTGTTGTTGTCTCCTCGTAAGACTTGAAGAGAATGAGCGGGTGCCGTCGACCGATGGTTTGCCCCCCAAGAGTTTTGTAGAAAAGGACCCCAGCGGCTATTGCATTCATCTAGACCGCGAGACCAGTCGATGCAGAATCTGGGACCAGCGGCCTAAGGTATGCAGAGACTATGATTGTAATAGTGACATCTTGCTTCAGATCGTCTTGCGCGACGGTTTTAATTCACTGATCACCCTGGTCACGGCAACACCGCCTCCGTCGTATAAACCGAGGATAAAAATC
>SKNI01000198.1 GCA_007120615.1 Myxococcales bacterium
CAATCTGGAGCCCGCCAAACTCTTCGGAATCGAGAGTCAGGCCATGATTCTGGCCGCCCAGAAAGAAGACGGCTCCTTCGCTCTGGCCCAGTTCGGCGAAGACGTGGCCCCGGGAACGCCCGTCAGCTAACCGGGTTTACGAATCGACAGCGAATCGATCGAACTCTGCGTGGAATCTCTCGACGCCATTCGTCGTTACCATCCTGACTTTGGATCTACTCCACCGGAGAATCTCGTGCTTCAGCTATTGAACGACATTCCCAACTCCAGCGCCCGGCGCGACGAGTTACACCACCGCCTCGAGTCCCTGGATCGTGCCGATCGGGTACAATTACTCTGTCTGGCCCTCGACGATCCCTACCCGCCGATTCGCCACGACGTGGCGGAGGCTCTTCAACAAGAGTTGGACGATGTCCTGACTCGTTTTCTCGAGCATATCGCCGCCGGTGTGGAACCCCCCGAGAATATAACCACCGTTCTGAACGTTCCCCGGGAATTACTCCCGGACCGCTCCGAGCGCGCCCGCATCGCTGCATGCGTCGCTCTGGAAGCATCACCATCGCCGGAGACAACTCTCGAGGTCATCGGCCAGCTTATCACCGATGAGTCTTCCGATCTCCGGTACCAGGCACTCATCGCCATGCACCACCTCGACCCGGGCTCGTCGGCGCTTCGAGAAGCCGCACTGCATGCGCTCCTCCATGACAGCGACTCCGAAATCGTGGTCATCGCCTCCCAGATCGCCGTCTCCAATGCCTGGGCTGACATGCTCCCGGCCCTTCTCGAAGCCCGCACGCGAGTCCGCGGCGAAGACCGCCACCAGGTTACCTTCTCCATCGGCGAGTTGATCGACGCATCCGACGCCACGGCAAAAGACTTACCTCCTGAGATCCGCCGCGATATGATCGATGAGTGCATCCGCGCTCTTCGAGATGAACCGCTCACCGCTGCCGCCGCTCGCACCCTGGCCAATATCGAGGCCCAGGAAGCCACCGGCGCCCTCCACGCTCTCATTGACCGCTGGTTTGCCCACCCCATCCTCAAAGTCGATGCCGCCGTCGCCTTATTGAAGCTCGGAAACCCTCGCGGCGAGAAATACCTCAGCCAGGCTCTTGGCTTTCGCAGAAAAGACGCCCGAGGGTATGCCCTCCGCATGGTCGGTGAACATCGCCTGAAGCGCCTCTTTGATCATCTCGTAGAGGTGGCCAACAGCCAGGGCTATCACGCCGACACCGCGACCCTGGCCATCCGCGATTTCGGCGGAGAAAGAGCCCAATCCGTGCTCGCCAACCTCGCCAATTCTCACCCCGACGAAGAGATTCGCGGCCTCGCCACTCGAGGATTACAGGCATCAAAAAAAGACGCGCCCACCGACCCCTTCATGGGCACCGACGGACGCGTCTCGAATTCCTAAAGTGACCCTTCCAATTCAATCGGGATCGGGAATATTCAACCCACCGGGATAGCCGTAGGACACGGCATTATCCATCCCATAAGCGCTGGCAGCGAAGGGCTCAGCCGACTCCAACACGTGGACTCCCGGATTGACCTCGAACGCCGCTGTCTCGAACTCACCGGACCCGATCGCTTCAAACGCCGCGTCCGAGACCGGACTGCCGTCGAGAATCACCTCCACACCGGCCGGTCGAATCACCGTGATGAAATCCCGAGCATAATCTTCCGGCGTGAGCACGTGATATTCATCACGCCAACTCTCCATGGGCACCGACAGAATAAACGCCGGGTCTCCAGTAATTTCGGCCGTCTGCTGCTGACTGGCGAGCATCTGGCCTACCATCAATTTGCCCGTTCCCTGGATCTCGAAATTCTCGTCGCTGAAGAACGCCACAAACTCTCCGGCGTTGAGCGTTACGTTATTGGCTTCCGGCTGCGGGGGATTGGTCGTCACCGTCACGTTATTCTCCCCGGCCATGATCCGCCAGTGGTCTTTGGTATTGGTTCGTCCCGGGCTAAAGGCTGCCATATACCGCTGCCCCCAGGTATCCAGGGGAAACATCTGCTGCTCGATATGATCGGCGCAACAACTCTCGCGGTCTGAATCATAGCCGATCACCGCCTGCTCATGGCCACCGAATACCGCGATGGGTTTATCGGAGGTAATATGAGTTCCCGTCAGATCACTCTGTCCATCACTCATTCCACCGGCTGCAGCCTGAAGATTGAGTACATCGGCGTTATTGAGTTCAAAGACCTGGGTGGTCCCCGCGTCAAATCCCTCCATCGTCGATCCTTCCTCGATATTGGCCGTCGACGTTACATGAACCGTCGTGATCCCTTCAGAGGCCGCGATGATCGTGGCAAATGCCTGTTGAGGTTCGAAATCCAGGTCAAAATCACTGTCGCCATCACCGCCAGGAATGGGAATCGGAAAGTCACCAAATCCATCATCCATATCGATTCCCTGAGTGGGCCAACTCATCACATAATACTCGGTACCCAGCGCGCTCACCGGCAGAAGCAACGACGCGTCGTTACTGAAAACCGACTCGTTATTAAGAGGGTTGAACTGGTGCGCTGTCACCGGAAGAGTGCTACGCACGAAGATGGCTTTCTGAGTAATCCCGGTCTCGTCCAATGACATCCGGGGCATGGTAAAGGCTTTCGATTGCCCGGCGGGTACTATGGGATCGGGAACGTCTACGATCACACCGCCGTGAAACGTCTGAAATTGCACCGTGGCGTCGTCGTCATTGGGGTTACTGATCACCACCGCATGAGGAACCTCGCTGGCCGGGGTTCCAAAACTGGGCATATCACCCAGGACGTCATCTTCGTCATATTGGTCGAGATAAACCGTCCAATACTCACAACCGAAGTGACTGGACATCTGTTTGGAGCCCAGCTGGCAGGTTGTTGTACAATACCCATTCTCACAGAGTGCATCATCGGGGCAGGCCTCCGGCTCTTGATAGCCGGTCCCGTCTGCATTGCACCGCTGGAAGTTCTCCGTATCCACGCAGGATCGGGCGCTGGGGATGCAGACCTGGTCTCCACATTCACCATCTAAGCAATAGGGTGCTTCCGACGGGCAGCTCTGGACTTCCGTACCGTCACCTTCGGCATTGCACGCCAATACAGCGTCGCCGCCGGCGCATCCCAGGGTCTCACCCGGGGTGCACTCCGAGATATCGGCGCCCGGTATCCCGGCGTCCTCAAACGTCCCGTCACCGTCACCGTCGCCGCTCCCCGAGCGGACATTATCTCCTTCGTTTGTCCCCTCAACCTCGTCGGAACAGGCGTTGCTCCCCAACAATGCAATCGACAATGCAAATACCCAGACCAATTTTCTTTTCATTTCTCTCTCCAAGGAGCAACACGACATTCGGTATCTGATAACCTGCTTGATATTGAGCGCTCGTAAAGTACCACGAGCACTGGCGACTTTCCAACAGGTTCCTCTTTTTAGCGGTTCACACCAATCGCTCGCAATACAAATCGGGGGCGCCTCGAAGAGATTCACCAGGCACTCGCCGACGACGGTGCCGATTTTGCGACCCTTGGTCGAGAGAAACTGCATCCTCGCTTTTGACTGCATCGGGGGTTATTCTCGTCGTCATGTCTACTATTCCGACTTGGTGAGGAGCGGGTTTATGGCGAAAATTATTGGAATTATTCTGCTGGTAATGTCTGTGTCATTTGCATTTGCCTGTGATCGCCTTCCCGGCGATTCCGGCTCACCGGAAAGCTCGGAATCGGGTTCCGAATCCAGTGGCTCGAAGAAGTGAATCGGAGCTGTTGTTGCCTTGCTCTTGCCGATGGCACGGTCATTGCTAGTACCTGAGGATGTC
>SKNI01000233.1 GCA_007120615.1 Myxococcales bacterium
ATTCTCGGCACCTGATTCATCGCTGAGCATTACTTGCTAAATAGAAGCTAAATAAAAAAGGCGCGGTCCTCACAGACCGCGCCTTTTTTATATTCTTCACTGCTGATCAGTGCGTCATCTCGACAGGAGAATCATCGCCCTTTTCTTCTTCACCAGTCTCCAACGACGGCCGTGGGGTGCCGGGAATCGGCGGGAGGGGATGATTCTCGTCCTCGCCGACCTGCTCCTCGTATTCTTCGAGAAGCGCTGCGTACTGGTCCAGGGTCTGTCGAATCTCGCCGTGAAACCGGGCTCGCTCTTTGCGCAGAGTTTTCAGCTCCTCGTTTAGCTGCTCCACTTCCTGCTCTGCTGCCGCCAACATCCGCTCCGCTTTGATCTCCGTATCGGCCAGGACTAACTCCGCGTCGCGGTCGGCCTGGTGTCGGATCTCATCGGCCACGTCTCGAGCGACCTCCAGGGCCTGCGCCAGACTGGTCTCCCGCCTGCGATATTCGCGCAACTCCCGAGAATTATCCTCAAACTCCTCTTTGAGACTCCGATAGGACTTCTGCACCTCGCGCCACTCCCGCGCCAGTCCGTCCAGAAACTCATGGACCTGGTCTACGTCGTAGCCCCGAAATCGAGTTTGAAATGATTGATTGGCGATATCTGCTGCGCTGAATTTAAACATCACTGCCTCTTCCTTGAACCACTTACTTTTCGCTTCCTTGCGAAACCTGTGCGCATTACCACTGATCTAGTTGTCTCAGATCGGACCCTCTTCGTCGAGTTTTCTTATGGAAACTTCTTCGGAAAGCTCCGCACTTCGCTTCGCCGCCGCCTCCACAGCTCGTATCAGAGCGTGGCGAAACCCATATTCCTCAAGGGCCACCAACGCCGCGATGGTGGTGCCCCCGGGGCTGGCCACGCTGTCCTTTAAGTCCGCCGTATGGGCAAAGGGCTGCTGCTGAACAAGTCGGGCTGCCCCTTCGATGACGCCGGTGGCCAGTTCAATGGCCGTGCTTCGATCGAGCCCCATATAAACTCCACCGTCGGCCAGAGCCTCGATGGCGGTAAAAATATAGGCCGGCCCGCTACCGCTGATGGCCGTTAGTCCGTCGAAATGCTTCTCTTCGCGAAGCCGAACCACTTTGCCCACCGCCTCAAAGAGTGCGCTGATGGCGCTCATATCGACGGTGCCGTCTCCCATCAGGCCTGTGACTCCCGCTCCCACCAGCGCCGGGGTATTGGGCATGGCCCGGGCAATCCCCGGAAGCGGTCCGGCGTGACTGCGAAGGGTCGCTATCGTCACCCCCGCCGCCACCGAGATCACCGTATCCGTATCGGCCCACTCCTCCCGTCGATCTTCGAGAACGGCACAAATATCGTTGGGCTTTACGGCCATGACATAAAGCCGCATCCGCCGAATCGGCTTTCCGGCCTCGTCGAGCCTTCTCTCGGGAATCGTAATGTGGGCGCCCAACTCCGTGGCGAATTCTTCGGCACGTTGTTCGTCGACGTCGTCACATACCAGACGCTGCGGATCGAGGAGGTTGCTGTCCACCCACCGCTCCGCCAGTGCGCTGCCCATCTTTCCGCAGCCCACAAGGATCACCAGATAGTCATCGAGCCGGGAATCAAACCGATTGTCTTCATTTTCCATTATCATTCCGTATCGTCGTAATCTCGTTGTCCGAACAAGGCGGTTCCCAGTCGAATGATGGTGGCCCCTTCCTCGATGGCCACTTCGAAATCGTTGCTCATTCCCATGGAGAGCTCCGTCAACGCCGCGCGATGCTCTCCGTAATGGTCTTCCACATAGCCTTGAAGATCCACCAGGGCCTTACGAAGCCTTTGAAAATAGGGCCTGGTCTCTTCTGGATCCGAAGAATACGGGGGAATCCCCATCAATCCCCGCACTCGAATCCCGGGATAATGGGTCGCCCGGTCCATTAGCTTCTCAAGATCTTCGATGGCCACCCCTCCTTTGGTGTCCTGCAATCCCAGATTGACCTGCAGCAATACATCAATTCGCCCCTCTCCCCGACGATCGAGCGCTTTCATAAGACTTTTTCGATCGACGGAGTGAATCAGACGGACTCGGTCGGCCAAAAAACGGGCTTTATTGGACTGTAATCGACCCACAAAATGCCACTCCGTATCCGATGGCATCTCTTCTGCTTTCTCCTGCCATTCCTGAACATAGGACTCTCCAAAGGATCGAACTCCCTCGTCGTAGAGCACTTTCATGGCCTCTACATCATGGGTTTTGCTCACGGCCACAAGGCGCACCTCGTCGGTAGAATCTCGATTCTTCTTTGCAGCCTCGATCCGCTCTCGAACTCTCGTAAGGCGCTTTCGCAATAACGAACTCAACTTCTCTCCCGTGCGCTCTGTTGATCAGATAAAGGGATAATCTCGCAGACCGCCGAGCTTCTCGAGCTCTTCGACGACCTCGCAGACCGGTAGACCCACGACACAGAAATAGGAACCATCGATTCGCCGTACCAATGTACTTCCGATATCCTGAATTCCGTAGCTCCCGGCTTTGTCCATCGGCTCTTCGGTGGCCACGTATCGGGCGATCATATCGGAACTCAACTGTCGCATCCAAACCTTGGCCGAGACATCACAGACCACCTCCAGGCGGTCTTCTACTTCTCCCCCGGGGGCTCGCCATAACCAGCAAAAGGCGGTAATTACAATATGTTCCCTATCCGACATGGACGTCAGCATTCGGCGGGCGTCCTCGGCATCGACTGGCTTTTCCAGAACATCGCCGCCGTGGACGACGATGGTGTCTGCCGATAAGATCCAACCCGGCAACTCGTCGTTGTCGGCGTGGGTGGCAGCTACATCCCGCGCTTTGGCCTGGGCCAGGCGTCGGGCATACGCAACGGGAGATTCATCATCGGCCTTCTCTTCGGGCACGTCGCTTCCGAATACGACAGGCTCAAATCCGATGCGCTGACTTAACTCCAGCCGCCGAGGCGAATGGCTCGCCAAGATAAACGATGGGTCTTGTGGACGTAATGGCTTCATGCTCAATTCCTGAATCGGTCTCTGGTCACGCCTGTCCAACAATAAAGCAGGAAACGCTACCTTTTGTGTCTAGGCTTTCTCTATCCTTTTATACTCTTTCGCAGCAGGACCGTAGAACCGACGACTCTCGCTGTCAAAATAACCCTTCGCGGCTTTCTATGAGTAACTATAAAAATCCCTATCCCACGGTAGATGTCATCATTACCATGGGTGAATCCATCGTGTGGATCTATCGAAAGAACGCCCCAGAGGGTTGGGCCCTTCCCGGAGGCTTCGTTGACCGCGGAGAATCTGTGGAGCAAGCTGCCATCCGAGAGGCTCACGAAGAGACGGGACTCGAAGTCACCCTTAAAGACTTACTTTACGTTTACTCCTCTCCTCATCGTGACCCTCGCCAGCATAATCTCTCGGTGGTCTTTACGGCCACTGCCGAGGGGATGCCCGAAGGCCGGGATGACGCAGTACGAGCAGAGCTTTTTCCGCTTCGCCGCCCCCCGTCACCGATTGTTTTTGATCATGAGGAAATCCTCAACGACTACATCAGGTTCACACAAACGGGACAACGCCCTACTCCAGCGAGCTACCTCCAAAAACATGAAGCATCACTTCAATAAAATGAGCCGGCACTCTCCTGCACTTCCGTCAACGGCGGCGCTCTTTTTGGCCTCGATGGTGGTCGTTATCTCTGCAGGCGCTGTGGCCTTTGAACCCGTCAATCCTTCCGAATCGGAGGAAGATTCGGCGACACTGCGATTCCAGGAGGAAATGACCCTCGCTCCCCGACG
>SKNI01000547.1 GCA_007120615.1 Myxococcales bacterium
GACCAGGACGGGAACTACGAAGAAGTGGCGACATTATCCTCCAGTTTGCAGATTCGAGGCGTCACTGATTTTACCGGCGATGGCCGGGCTGAGCTTCTGGACAGCGACGGGGGAATTTGGATGTGGCACCAGGGGGCGTTCGTCGATGGCGGTGGGCTTCTGGAACGACCCCCGGCGAGCTTCATCAATCGGATGACGACCGTCGGGAATTGTGTGGTGGGATCCTACGGGCGATATCAACCCTTTGAGATGGGGCTGCAGGTAGAGTGCGTTGAGTAGAGGCCTCCGCTTCGCTTCGGCGCGGCGCAAACGACGCGCCTAAGGGGCAAACTGCACCAACCATCTGGGTGGTTGGGTTGGGTAGTTACAACCCTGCGAGAACTCCGGCAGCCAAACGACGGCTGCGGAGAGGGTGTAGTGATGGCTTATTGCGGCTTGGGCTGTAAACTCCCAGATAGCCGCTGGTGAGAAACCAAAATCACACCGTACGGGAAAATGCGTCATGTGCAGGGGGTCGATAATTATAGTTATTACCGTACGGTAAAAAACTTCTTGACCATCCTGTTTATCACGGTAAATTATACCGTACGGTAAAAAAAAGGAGGTCAGAACGATGAAAGAACCGACGATTGTCGATGATGTGGCCAGTCTGGGAAAATTGCTGCGGGCTGCGCGTAAGGAGCAGGGGCTGACGCAGCAGGAGTTTGCGGACATCGCCGGCGTGGGAGTGCGATTTCTTTCCGATCTAGAGCGAGGAAAAGAAACCGCAGAAGTGGGACTGGTGCTGCAGGTGCTGCACGACGCCGGTTATGAGCTGCTTCTGCAGCGCAGGCACCAGAGCGCTGGGTGGACATTGTCGACGGGAGAGATGGAGTGACCTCACTTCGGGTGCAATTTGAAGAGCATCTGGTGGGAACGGCGACGGCGCGAGAAGACCGCTTTTTATTCGCATATTCTCAGGAGTGGTTGCGGTGGACAAAGGCGTTTCCACTCAGCGCGAGCCTTCCGCTTCGCCAGGCACCCTGGCCCGAGGAGCGAGCTCACGTCTTTTTCGCCAACCTTCTGCCTGAGGGAGTCGCTCGCGATGCCGTTTGTCGACGCCTGGGGCTCAGCAGCGAGAACGACGTCGCCCTTCTGCGCGCCCTGGGTAACGATACGGCCGGAGCCTTTCGTTTTGTAGCCACCGATGTGGAGCCTTCGGATCGAGGGGCGCGCGACAGGGTGTTGATCTCGTCCGCGGAGTTGGAGTCCTGGTCGACCGGTGAACCGGCGTTGCCGGCGGCTCTGGAGAATGCGCCGCGGCTTTCGCTGGCCGGGGCGCAGCATAAGGTCGCCGTCGTGGAGACAGACGGCGGCTATGCCCTCGGGGCGCGAGGGGAGGCGAGCACCCATATTTTGAAATTTGACGCCCACCGCTTTCCCCATCTTTCGGCCAATGAGTTTTTGACCAACCGCTTCGCTCGCGCCCTTGGCTTGAAGGTCTGCCACGTGGAATTGAATACCACCAGGGCCCGCCCTTTTCTCGTGGTTCGGCGCTACGATCGCGAGGAGCGCGACGGCGACGTAAAGCGACTACACCAGGAAGACTTCTGCCAGATCTTCGGCCTATCACCGAGGCGAAAATATGAAGGCGAAGGCGGCGTGAGCCTGAGACAGATAGCCGACGCCGTCCGGCAACTCTCCAGCCGACCGGCGGCAGATCTTTTGGAGTTGTTTCGATGGTCGATCTTCTGTGCGGTCAGCGGAAACGCTGATGGGCATGCAAAGAATCTCTCCATTCTTTATGACGAAAGCGGGCCGATACTCGCGCCTTTTTATGATCTCGTCTGCACGAGAGCCTTTGACGGATTACATCCAGATCTGGCGTTCGCCATCGGAGAGGAGCGAAATCCCGACCGCCTCCATCGCCATCACTTTCACGATCTGGCGAGGGCCTTCGGGATTCGGCCCCGCCTGGCGGATCGGGAATTGGACCGACAATTAGAGATGGCCGACACAGCCTTCGCCCGCGCCGCCGAAGAGCTTCGAGAGGCGGTGGACTTTTCGCCGGCCCTGGAGCGGGTCGAGCGAGCCGTGCAGAAACGCCTGAGAGCGATTCAGAATAATATCGATCAGGACGACGCATAATCGATCCCGATCCCGATCCCGATCCCAAAATCCATATAACCCGATCGGGTTATATACGGGTTGTAACAACTCTGAAATGCTTGGGGAAGATGACCAAAAAGCGTCGAAACCATGCGCCGGTGCGCTAATAGCGGGAACCAATCGAGGAAAGGTGGAAGCAATGAATGAATGCAAATTACGCGGTGTTGGCTTTATCTCCATATTATTTCTAATCCTTTCCATGGCCATGGGCTGCGGAAACGGAGAGGACGAGCAAGAGTTGGTCTGTGTGGCCGGCACCGTTCAGGAATGCCCCTGTCTCGGTGGCGAGCAGGGGATTCAGACCTGCATGGAGAGCGGCAGCTTCGATACGTGCCAGTGTCCCGGAACCGACGATCTCGATGCGGGCTATCCCGACGACGCCGGCGAAGATCCGGACACGGCAGATGATCCAGACACGGGCGGGCCCGACGATCTCAACGATTGCGGCGGCGAGTCCGAGCTGAACTACGAGGGCAGCCCGGCCTCTCTCGACGACGTTTGCGGTCCCTGCAACGACGGCATCCTCGCCTGTCAGGGCACCGATGAATTGCGCTGCATTCAGGCCACCGAGGCCAACGAGTGCGGGGGCTGTCAGCCACTCGCCCACCCCGTCGATGCCTCCTGTGGCGCCTGTGGAGATGGTTCGTACCAGTGCACCGAAGATGGGACCGTGGAGTGCGTCGGCGCCAGTGACTCCAACGCCTGTGGCGGTTGCGCTGTTCTCGATGACGAGCCCGGTGACGTCTGTGATGTGGATGGGACGGCGGGATTATTCGAATGCCAGAGCCAGGAAAATGTGGTCTGTGTGACCGAAGGTAATAACGCCTGCGGCGGTACTTCGACGTTAGATGCGGCCCCTGCCACGGCGTGCGGAAGCTGCGGTCAGGGAGTCTGGACCTGTGACGGCACCGACGACGTTCGCTGTGAAGACGAAGACGCCGGCGTCAACGACTGCGGTGGTTGCGCGCCCCTGGGCAATGAAGTGGGCGGCGACTGCGGCTCCTGCGGCGGCCAGTGGGTCTGTGATGGCGGCGACGGTTTGAGCTGCGAAGACGCCACCAACGCCTGCGGCGGTTGTAGCGACCTTGGCGCTTCCCTCGGAGACAGCTGTGGAGACGGTGGGGCCTGGGTTTGCGACGGCGCCGAGGATCTGAAATGCGATGAAGAACAAACCGCCAACGCCTGTGGTGGCACGCAAACTCTGGATACGCCTCCCGGCGAGTCTTGTGGTGACTGTGACGATGGCGAAACCATCTGCGTCTCTCCCAACTCGACGGCCTGCGTGGGGGCCTCATCGTTGAATGACTGCGGCGGCTGCGGCGGCCTGGCGGGAACGCCGGGTTCGACCTGCGCCACCCAGTCGGAGTGGCAATGCGACGACGACGACGCCGTGGAATGTGTGTTCTTAGGCGATTATAACTCCTGCGGCGGCATCGAAGAGCTCGACGCCACGCCGGGCTCGGTCTGCGAGGAATGTGGCGTCTGGGTCTGCGATGGTGAAGAGGACGTGCAATGCATGGGCGGCGCCGATACCTCCACGGACCCCGATAATTGCGGAAGCTGCGGCAATCAATGCACAGCCGACCAATTCTGTGCGGCCGGTAGCTGCGACGCTTATAACGGCTGCGGTGGCACCTCCTCGCTGACCGGCGAGC
>SKNI01000092.1 GCA_007120615.1 Myxococcales bacterium
TCGACCATGTGGTTCGTCTGGGGTAGCCTGCTCGCAAGCGTCTTCATCTACGGCATCGTCGGGTATATAGTCACTTCCGATCCTTCCGAAGCTCTAAATTCCGAAGTCGTTCCCACGCTATTTCCCATATTTATAATCCTTTCGGTACTGATCCTCCCGCTGGCTCTTTTTTTACGAAAGATGATGCTATACGGACCGCTCGAGAACGGAGCCATCGAAACCACCGAGCAGCTCCGAGCCCGAGCTTTTACACCGTATATGATCTCCTGGGCGTTGAGCGAGTCCGTCGCTATCTACGGATTCCTATTAACCTTTTTGAGCTACAACATGGACTATTATTACGGCTTTACCGCCTGGTCGATTGTGCTCTTTGCCATCTTTCGCCCCAATATGCCCGCTCTGGAAGAGAAATTTTATCGGCGAAATCCCGAACTTCGAAACTGACCGAGGAGCAAAGACGTCCCTGTCCGCATAAGAGAAAAAAGCGCTTTTTTTAGGAGCGAAAATATAGTGTCGATCGTCGGTAAACCGACCATCGCGTATTTCGATCGTCGATGAACCCATATCGCGTATCTCGGTCGCCGATTAACCCATATCGCGTATCCGAATGAATAACCGTTCATCGCCGTCGCCTACAACATTCCCAATAAACCGACGGGCCCGGTGGGTCCTGCACGGTCCTGCACCCACCGGCCTTCCCGTTGCGCGCAGCGCTCCTAGCGAGCCCGGGGTCCTGCACCCCGGGAGAGGTGCGGGTTACCAGCAATGGTCGACGGGGGTGGTGCGGGTCACCATCGATGGTCGATGGGAGAGGCGGCCGATAGCTAACAGCAATGTCCTCCGGCCGATGTGTCCCATCAACAGACGTCCCCGTCCGCGCTCCTCCTTGTTTTGCGCTCCTTATCGATGGTAGAAGCCGGCTGCTTATTATAAAAAGTGATCCCAATCAAGAAAAGTACGGAGTAGTTATGTCTACCATCAAAACCCTGATTTTACTGGCTATATTAATCGGCACCGGATGCGCCTCGCTGACGGGCGCTACTGCGGAAGATGACCGAACCATGACCGAAGAGCAACGAGAAGCCCTTCTCGAAATCGGCGGTGAAGAGTTGGTCGCCGATGCTCAAATCTTTCTCGACGCCCCTCATGAGGGAGAGGGATATTTTCAGGCCAATGCCTGTCTGTATCGATATCTGCTGGCGATTCGGCAAGAAGAAGAGGGCGATGCAAACTCGGCTCGGGCCAACTACGGGACCTGCAATAGCTTCTGCAGTCGAGCCTCCAAGGTTGGCGTACGACACAGTGAGACCACCGATAAGTATGCTACCATCTGCGAGGGGGAGCGCGCCCGCCTGATGGGAGAAGATCATATCCGACGGGCCCGCAAGGAACTCGCCGTCTATGACGATGCGCAGGGAGCCTTTGATGTTTCCCGCAAGCGACGAGGAGCGGCCGGAGCCATCTCCCAGGCCCGCGAAGAGCTCGGCGACGACCACCCGGGACTTGTCGAGGTGGAAGACGAATTGGCCCGCATCGACGAAAAGAACGCCGAAGAACTCGAGCAGGTTCGCGCGTTTCAAGCTCGCGACGATGTCCAGGCAGTTGAATCCGAGCGAAACTCGCTCGAATCCCAGATTCGACTCATCAACGGCCAGATCGCCGAGCTCGACGGACTGATTAATTATTATAATGAAGCCAATATGCGAAATGAGGTCTACCCCCTCGAGGAGCAGCGTCAGGCCCGCCTCGATCAGCGAATCCCCCTGCAGCAACGACTCGAAGAGCTATATGAAGAGTGGAGAACCCTCGCTCAAGATGCCGGGCTGATCAGCGCCCCCTGAAATTTGCGAGAAATGATCGCATTGCATCAAAAATAGCGACCTCCCTACTTGCGAGCCCAATCCCTCCTCTGTAGCTTACGGAGGCGATGATATATTATCTTTTGATCTTATGGGATTGGGCCGCACGTGAAATTTTTGCATACATCGGATTGGCACCTGGGGGTGACCATGCAGGGCGCTTCCTGCGAGGAGGAGCACGCCCTTTTTCTCGACTGGCTTGTGGAGACGATCATCGAGGAAGAGGTCGATGTTTTGCTGGTGGCCGGTGATATCTTTCACCGCGATCAGCCCCCGGCGAAAGCCTTGAAGCTCTACTATCGATTTCTGGCCCGATGCACCGAAAAGACCGACCTTCGCCAGGTAGTAGTGGTAGGCGGAAATCATGACTCCCCTACTCGTCTGGAGGCCCCTTCCGATATTCTGGCCGCCCAGAAGGTCCACGTGGTGGGCGGACTCTCCGTCGACGAGGAGAGCTGGAAGCAATGCCTCTGTCCCATCGAAAACGAATCCGGGGAGGTAGAAGCCGTGGTCGTGGCGGTTCCTTATGTTCAGGAGGCCAAACTCGGAGTGGTCACCACCTCCGCCAGCGAATCCGAGATCCGAGACCAATATCAGGAGCGCTTCTCTCACCTCTATCAGAGCCTCGCGGACGAGGCCCAATCGCGCTACCCCGGCGTTCCCCTCATCGCCACCGGCCACCTCACCTGCAGCACCAAGAACATCGCTCTAAAGCGGGCCGATTATCCCGAAGAGATCCACCAGGTCGGCACCATCAGCGGTCTTCCCCCGTCGATCTTCGGCGACGCTTATGATTACGTCGCCCTCGGCCATATTCACCGCCAATTTCCCCTGGGTGATAGCCGGGCCTGGTATGCGGGAACCCCCGTGGCCACCTCCCAGAACGAGGATTCCCGACGCTACGTCCTTATCGTCGACACCGACCATCGCGACGACGACGGCGAAGTGGTCGTTCAGAAGCACGAGGTCCCAAAATGGCGAGGGATCTTCGTATTTTCGGGAACCCGAGACTCGGTGACCTCCGAGATCATGGGAATGGCCCGAAAGTGGGAGCTGACGCCCTATCTCTTTTTAGATGTCGAATTAGACACCGTCGAAGAGCTCTACGAGGTGCGCGCCTATTTTGATTCTCTCGTGGAAACAACCTTCCAAGAGGGCCAGCGTCCAAGGATTATCGAGCGCCGCGAACACCTCAAACAAACGCCCGAAGATGAGTCTCCACAGACCGCTGTCGAAGATCTTCCCTCTCTCGATGAGATGACTCCAGAAGAGGTCTTCACCAGGCTCTTTTCCGAAACTCACGACGGACATCTGCCGAACGAGAAGTTTCTGGTGGCTTTTCGGTATATCTCGGAGACCCGGGGAAATACCTCCGTAGATGCCGAAGGAGCGCCCCTGCTATCCGCCGATGAGGTCGAAGAACCGAATATCGAAGAGGCCCGATTGCCGCTCACAGAAGAAGTCGACGAACCTGAAGAAGTCGAAGAGCCTGAAGAAGTCGAAGAGCCTGAAGAAGTCGAAAAACCACAAGAAGAGACCGTTGAACCGAAGAAATTTCCGAAAGCTCCCGACAAACCCGTCGTACAGGGGGAGCTACTATGAAGCTCCATAGAATTGAGATCGAAAACCTCAATTCCTTCTACGGTGGCCCCCACGTCATCGACTTCGACCGGGACCTCAAAGACGCCCCTCTCTTTTTGATCATGGGCTCCACGGGCGCCGGAAAGACCACCATTCTGGATGCGATCTGTCTGACGCTCTTTGGAACCACTCCCAGAATCCGCGACGAAGACGGCCACTCCTCGGTCTCTCTTCCCGCAAAACGAATGATGACCGAGGGCACCTGGCATTGTCGGGCCAGCCTGGAGTTTAGCCTCCTCGACGAGCAGGGGGTGCGCCAATTTTACCGGGCGTCCTGGCGATCGGAGCGAACGTATAA
>SKNI01000052.1 GCA_007120615.1 Myxococcales bacterium
GTGCTCAGCTATATTTTGAGCCAACCCACCAGCCGTTTCCAGCAAACCCTGGTAGAGAGTCGACTCGCCCTGGGTGCGAGCAAGAGTTATTTCACCCAGGCCTTTACCGGCCCCTCCTCGATCACCGTGCAGACCCAGCCGGATAATCTCCGCGATGCCATCCGGGCTACTCTGCTCGAGATCGAGCGGCTTACGGATCCCGAATATTATACCGACGCCCAGTTGGAAGCCGCCAAGACCATCCTCACCGTTCAGGATATCTACAGCCGCGAGAAAACCAGCTCCTTTGCCCACACCGTCACCTTCTGGTGGGCCGTAGCGGGGCTCGATTATTATTTCGACTATATCCCCAACCTTCAGGCCGTAACCCGCGAGGATATCGCCAATTACGTCGAACGATATCTCACCGATGAGCCTTTTGTGATGGGCGTTCTCATCTCCGAAGAAGCTCGAGAAGCCCTGGAGTTGACCGAAGAGGAGCTTGCCCAACTGGTCGATGAGGTCCGCCAGGAAATTTCAGCAAAAAATGATCCAGATTCTCAAAGCCATTCAGATTCTCAGAGCCAAGAAGGGGGTCAACAATGAGACTTCACCTCAGCCTACCCGCAGCATTAATCGCCCAAAGCGCCCTATTGGTGGCCTGCTCTTCCACTCCCGTCACCCCCGACGAAGAGGAAGCCGTCGAGACCGAGCAACCGGCGGACGCAGAGCCGACAGCCGAGGAATGGGCCCAGTCCCGGACCATCCCGGAACTCTCAGATCTCGTATTTATGGATAATGAGCCCGAGATCGTCGAATTGGGCGAAGCCGACGGTGTCTCATCCTTTAAGGTCGGAAACGTCCAGATCCTCCATATGCCGACGCCGGCCAATGAAGTCGTCGCTGCCCGGCTCTACCTTCGGGGTGGTTCGATGAACCTCAACGAATCCCTGCAGGGCATCGAGCGGCTGGCTCTCTCGGTGGCGGTCAATGGCGGCACGGAATCGACCACCAAAGATGAATTCAACACCCGCCTCGACGCCATCGGATCGTCGGTGGGCTCGATCTCGGACCGAGACTTCTCGGGCTTTACGATGAATTCGGTGCGCGAGCACTTCGACGAGACTTGGGAGCTTTTTGAGGAGGCTATCTTTGAGCCCGCATTCCCCGACGATGAGGTCGAGCTTCGCCGAAACCGGCAGCTAGCCAGCATCGACACCATCGCCGACGACCCCGATCGCCTGGTCAGCGAAGTCGCCCGGGACCTGGCCTACACCAGTCACCCCTATTTCTTTCGTCAACTTGGCAACTCGGAGAACGTCCAGGGCTTTACCACCGACCAACTTCGCGCCTGGCATCGAAGCCTTCTGGCACCGGAGCGCATGCTTCTTGTGGTCGTCGGAAATATCGACCGCGACGAGATCGTGGAGAAAGTTCAACATCGCCTGGGACGCCTTGCCTCCACAGACCTTCTCCTCCCCGCACTGCCCGATGTCGCTCATGATGGACCGGCGATGCGGGTAGAACAGATGGAGCTCCCCACCAATTATATCCTTGGCTATTTCGCAGCTCCCACCATGGGGCACGCCGACTACGCCGCCATGCTCCTGGCCACTCGCCATCTTCGAAGCCGACTCTTCGAAGAGGTCCGAACCAAGCGAAACCTCACCTACGCCGTCAGCTCCGGGATGGGCAACCGAAGAGCCAACGTTGGATTTCTCTACGTCACCGCCGTTGACCCCGCGGCCACCATGCCCGTGATCTTCGATGAAATCGAGAAGCTCAAAAACGAACCCATCTCCGAGGAAGAACTCGAAGAGGTCCGAAACGTTTTTCTCACCAGCCATTATATGGGTCTGGAGACCAACTCCAGCGTGGCCGGCCAACTGGCCCGAGCCGAGCTTATCGGCGGTGACTGGTCCATCTCCACTCGCTTTCTGGACTCCGTCAACAACGTCACCCCCGACGATATCCAGCGGGTCGTTGACCGATATATTCAAAATACCCAATTCGGCATTGTCGGTGATCCCGAAGATGTCCCGGGCGCTCTTTTCGGCGTGCCAACCGACGACGTGGAGACCGTCGACGAGGTCGAAGACCCCGCCGAGCCCGCCGTTGAGCCACCCGCAGATCCAGACGAGGTTTCCCGGGCAACTCCCTGAAGTCTCAGGCTTCTGTTGATCTCAAGGTCCGTCTTCATTACGGTGGCGGCGGACGACCCAATTATTTCCTTCCTTTTAAGGACAGAACAAAGATGAAGTATAAGTTAATGGTATTATTTAGTGTATTTGCGTTCGCCCTCGGCGCCTGCAGTGGATCAGAAGACCCCACAATGAACACCGGTGGCGATGGTGACGGTGACTCCAGCTACGACGCAGGCACAGGCGACGCCGACGCCGGAAATGGCGATGGTGGTGACGGCGATGGCACAACCGATGCCGGAAATGGCGACGGTGACGACACTGGAACCGGCGATGAAGACACCGGCATAGACGAAGACACCGGCACGGGCGACGACACCGGCACAGACGAAGACGCCGGCACGGACGACGCCGGAAACGGAGACGACGCCGGAAACGGAGACGACGCCGGAAACGGAGACGACGCCGGAAACGGAGACGACGCCGGAAACGGAGACGACACCGGAAACGGCGACGACACCGGAAACGGCGACGACACCGGTAACGGCGACGACACCGGTAACGGTGATCCGGCCTGTGAAGTAGACACCGACCACTGGGGACAACTCGGCGAAGGATCCACCATGGATTTCTCCGGTGGCGTTCCTACCCTGGACCCGCTCACCGAGAGCGCCGGACTCCAACAAATCTATGACGCCATCGACGCCGAAGGCCATGATGGGCCGATCACCTTCGATACTCCCCTGGAGATCAACGGAGCCACGATCATCGCCACCGGCGGTACCGACTTCACCTCGACTCGACAGATCTGGCTCGCCGACGGTGAGAGGGTCGCTTATCTCCACCGCCTTGGCGGTGACGACCCCGAAAGCGGAGTCCCCGTTCAGACCGCCACCGGACAGAAAGTGAGCTTCACCATCGAAACCGTTGATTTCTTTGACGGTGTCGCTCAGATCCGCGAGTTCAGCGACTGGACCCTGGACGCTGCCTCCACAGAAAACCCCATCCCCTACACCGAGATCGGATCGGACGAGATTACGATGGATGACCACTTCCAGCAGATTGTCAGGGTAGGCGGCCGCATCGCCACCGACGGTGTGCCCTGCGGCGGAACCCGGTTGTGCTACGACCTGGTATACGGCGACAACGAAGAGCAAACGGTGACCTTTCGCATCTTCGAGGGCATCGACATCTACGTCGACGACTGTGTGACCTTCACCGGACCGGTCAGCGCCTTCCCCGGTCCCTACCATGCTGATCCTCCAGCAGTTCAGCTGGACGCCCGAAACTTCGACTGGATGCGCATCGAATTCGACTGAACCAATCCAACTGAACCTGGCACCTTATGAGCCGAGATCGCCCCGCCGGGGTGGTCTCGGCTCTTACTTTTCTCACCTCTCGGCGACCGAAAGGAATGGGACGGAGGGTCGTTGTGGAGGGGAGGGTGCGTGCGAACAACGCACGAACTGCTAACGACCCACGAACGACCCAAAGGGGTTTTTGTAGTTCGAAGTTCGCGCGCAGTCCGCGCGCGGCCCGCGCCGTTTGCGGGCCGCGGTGGCTACGGTTGATGATGCGTAGTTCAGCATCGAGGCCGTAGGGATGGTCAACCCAACTCCCCAGGTTATAACCTCGACCGGTCAACCCAACTCCCCAGGTCAACCTCGACCGGTCCAC
>SKNI01000222.1 GCA_007120615.1 Myxococcales bacterium
CTTCCCACCCCACCTCGCGGTGACGCAGTTGCCTTCTACTTCAGGGCGGGATCTTGCCCTGGATGGACTCTCACCATCTGGCTATATATGCTCTCAGGCGCACGAGCGCGGACGTCCTCGTCCGCATCAAGTGAAAGGCGCTTTTTCTTCCATGCGGACGGGGTCGTCCGCGCTCCGGCTACACCCCATAATCTCTTTCGTAGAATTAGAAGCACCGCAAAATCGGCCACACTCCGCAGGTGATTGACTCTTGCCCCACTATCCGTAGTTTCGCACTACCCACACAAGGAGTGCCAATGTTTCGACTCATCATCCGACTACTCATCAACGCCGCAGCCATCTGGGTGGCCGCCGAATTAATCGCCGGTGTCACCCTCACCGATAACCTCTGGGGCATCGCCCTGGTGGCCCTGCTCTTTGGAGTGGTCAACGCCCTGTTGCGCCCCATCGCCAACTTTCTGGGCTTCCCCTTTATTATACTGACCCTGGGACTCTTCGCTCTGGTGATCAACGCCGGCTTATTTGCGCTGACGGCCTGGCTCACCGACGCCCTCCAAATCGCCGGTTTCTGGCCGGCCCTCTGGGGCGCTCTGGTGGTTTCTATCGTAAGCTGGTTTCTGAGCAATTTTCTGGGCACTAAGAAAAAACGAAAACGATAGCCCTACTCCTGCAGGGTTTGCACGGAAGCCCATCCTGGTTCACACCCATTCCTTTCGCCCATCTTGCGATTACCCATGGCTTTCTGGCAGACTGCCCTTTCCAGATCATTGCAATTTCTTGGAAGGCCAGTCCCATGAAGAAACCATTTGTATATTCGACCGTCGTGCTCCTCTTTTGGGCAACGGGCTGCGGTCTATTTGATGACCTCGGGGATATTCAATACCAGGGGACCAACGAGGCTGACTCCTGCGAGGACCCAGACTCCTTACTCGACACCTTCTGCGGCCCCTGTGATCTGGACCGCTACGTCTGCGAGCAGGGGCGCGTGGTCTGTGATGGAGCGACCTCCTGCACCCTCGACGGAACTACGCTCGTTACGGAGGGACGCACCGCTGGAATTCAACTCTCATGGGACCCCGTCGATCGTGCAACGGGCTATCAGATTCGGCGGGACGACGAAATTATCGCTACGGTGACCACGACGAGTTATCTCGATGATGCGAAACCGGGGGAACCCGGTGAGCCACAGGAGTTTTTGGCTAATTTTGAAACCCCAGGAGAGATCTGGCTGAGTTGGGAGGCAGCGGTTGGCGAGGATGGCCCTTTGCTTTCCTACCAGGTCTCGGCGACTGCGCCCGACGAGAGAGGTCCCTGGAGTACGGCTCGAAGTGATCGACGCGCCGCACCCATTCCGTTGGGCTACGAGGTGCGGGTGGCTGATGGAGATTGGGTCGATGTGGGGACCGAAACGCAATATCAGGTGCCCGCCGATGAGCTACCGCCGGCGAGTCTGGAGGCCACCGTGACTACCGAAGGATTTGACTCCTTTGTGGAAATCACCACCGCGGTGAGCCCTTCCGAGCCCACGCAGAATTACTCCGTCCGCGGCGTTTTTTCTGATCAGGACGGTCCCGTGGCAACTACCGAGGGGGCGCACTTCCCCACCGAATACGATATGACGTTTCAACGCACCAACTCCGCCGATATCAATGACGACTATCATCCTCTCTCCGATTGCTCCGAGGCGAGCTGCGAGGACTACGCGGCCCCGGAGGGAGGTGCTTCTCGGTACTACCGAGTGGTCATCAATTCTCCGTCTTTCGACGAGGACTATGTCTCACCGGCTGTCGAAGGGTCTCTGGACAACGTCTTCTGTGGAGGAGCAGGAACCGAGGTCGAGCCCATCGAGGTCTGCGACGTCCCCAGCTTTCTGGCGATGCGGTCCTATACTGGACAGGCACGGGAGTTTCTGGTGACCGAAGATATCGACCTGACAAATGAGGTCGTGGAAGAACCAGGCGACTTGACCTGGAACGGACGTCTCCGTGGCGAAATGGACGGAGATAATGACCCACCCACAATTCAGGGGCTCAACATCGACGGATCTGGAGGCCTATTCGCGATTATCGATGAAGAGGGTCTGGTGGAACATCTTCGGTTTGAATCCCCTACGATCGGCTCAAACACGGGTCACCTTGTCGGTGTGATCGCCGGGGTAAACAGGGGCACGATTCAACACGTCCACCTCCTCAATGGTGACGTCACCGGCCAATTAAAGGTCGGCGGGCTGGTGGGCGATAACCAGGGCCTGATCCATGGTGTACAACTCACCGCGATGAAGGTTCGAGGCGGGGTGGAAATTGGCGGGGTGGCCGGAATCAGCAGTGATACGATCGACCTTGTGGTAGCCGACGTCGATGTCGCCGGTGATGGCAACTGGATCGGTGGAATCGTCGGATTGCTTGAGGAAAACGGGCTCATTATCGATTCTGAGGTACATGGCATTATGGACTTCGGCGATGAGAACCCCTTCTCCCTTGGCGGGTTGGTGGGACGTTCCCATGGCACGATATCTGACAGCAGCTCCACTGTGGACATCATCGCCCCGGCTGGCACCGCCGTCGGTGGACTGGTTGGAACGCTGTCGGGCTGGGTAGATGAGGGGGCATCCAGCGGACGAGTAGAAGGGAATGCTGACGTGGGCGGCCTCGTCGGTGCGGTGGAGGAGAATGGTACCATTGAAAATAGTCAGAGTTCCTCCGATGTGGACGGGGCGAATCACAATACAGGCGGCCTCGTCGGAATTTTGGAGGGAGAGGTTTCCGATAGTGAGTCCAGTGGTTCCGTAAATGGAGCAATTAGCACAGGTGGGCTCGTTGGCCTTGTCGCCTCAGAAGGTTCGATTCTCAGAAGTTGGAGTTCCTCCGATGTTAACGGGACGAATTTCGTCGGCGGTCTCGCCGGCGATGTGAACGGTGACATAGTTCAGACTTACGCCACAGGCGAAGTGGAGAGTCGAGGTAATTCTTTCAATACCGGAGGCCTTGTAGGTCGAATGGGCGACCTATCCGCTACTTCCATCAGAGAGTCCTTTAGCTTATCTCCTTCGGTCACCGGAAATGGTTCGGTCGGTGGACTTGTAGGTACGGTGCTCAATGGAACTCTAGAGCACAGCTTTTCTAGAGCGCAAGTCGTTCATGCTTCAACCGACGACTCCCGCGCCGTGGGTGGATTAGTCGGTACGGTGACTGGTGGTGGTAGTGGTGGTGAAAGTTCAACCGTCCGCTATTCGATCGCAGCAACAGAGATAGGAGACAGGGGTGATACATATGGTGGCCTCGTCGGCTCGGTCCAGAGTAGTAATACTATATATATAACGAATTGTTTTTGGAATGAGGACGCCTCCGGTCTACTATCGAACACGGGGACCCAGGCCGGTTTCGCTCTCTCTGAAGCAGATTTCCATAATCCGACCAACACGATGAGTGCCCTCGTGAACTTCGATGACATCTGGAACGTAACGACCGTTAATGGATTGGATTATATCTGGTTAAAGTGGAGTCCATATTCAGATCACTTCTGAAAACGCCTCGATGAGCCGGCTTCTCGATATTACCTGAGGCAGCACCAGCGGCTGATCGGGCGCATCGGGAGTATAAAATAAATACAGGGGCACTCCGGACCGATTGAACCTCTCTAATTCGCTGACCAATACGTCATCGGTATTGGTAAGGTCCGCCTGCACCATAAGAACCTGAGACTCCCGGGCGGCGTCTACCACGCTTTTGGCGGAGATGATCTCCCGCTCGTTGACCTTACAGGTGACACACCAGTCGGCCGTAAAATTGACAAAAA
>SKNI01000545.1 GCA_007120615.1 Myxococcales bacterium
GGATTCGACCTCAGCCACGCCGTGGAGACCTATCTGGAAGGACTCCCCGATGCGGAGCGCCGACAGATCCAACGCCAGATGGTCAACTTCGGCCGGGCCTACGAGCTCGACATGGACGAAGACGTCATCGGCGCCCTCTCCGGTCATAGCCTTTTGGTATTTCTGGGCATCGGCGGCGATCTCAGCCGCCTCATGGGAGCCATCTCCTCCGGTTCGGTGCCCGACATCGTCCGCACCGTCTTGAGCAACGCCGGTCTCCTGGTCAACATTCACTTCACCGATGAAGAAAAACTCGACGTCCTCCTCGATCGCCTCGGAGAATTCGGAGAAGACCATCTCGACCGTCGAAACCTCCTCTACAAAGGTGACGAGATCGACGAGGTCGAACTCTTCGAGCCCCGAATGCTGAGTATGTTTCCGGCCCGACTCTTTCATCGAGGTGATTCCATCACCCTGGCCGCCGCCGGGATTGGCGAGAATGCCGCCTACGAATACCTCACCGCCAATCGAGAAGACGCACTCCTTGTGGACTCCGAAAAATATGAACTCGGAAAGGAATTCGCCGACTCCGACGGTTTCAACGGGGTCTACCTCAACTTCGACAACCTCCGCAGCAATATCCGTCGCATTCCCATGGCGTCGGGCTTCGCCGGAACTCTTCAGCCGCTTCACGAACTCCTGATCTCCGGCGGCGTCGATGACGACGGCTTTTATATGAGCGCCGTCATGGACTTCACCGATCCCCTGGTGGTTGAAGAAGACGACGACGAGGACCAATGAAGCTGTCCGTCAACGGACTTCATCGCACCTACCAGACCGGCGAGCTCACCACCCCGGCGTTGATCGACATCAACCTGTCGATCGACTCCGGGGAGTTCGTCGCCATCATGGGCACCTCTGGCAGCGGCAAGACCACCCTGCTCAACAGCATCGGCGCTCTCGACAATCGCTTTGAGGGCGAAGTCCACGTCGGCGATCACTCCATCGGCACCCTCTCGGAGAAAAAGCTGGCCCGACTTCGTCATCAACACCTGGGCTATGTCTTCCAGCAATTCAATCTCCTCAATCACCTCACCGTGCTGGAGAACGTCCTCCTCCCCAGCTTCTTCGGCCCCTCCCGAAGCTCCAACGACCAGAAGGCAGACCCCAAAAAACGAGCCCTGGAGCTTCTGGACCGGGTGGGTCTAAAAGACCGCAGCCAGTCTCGTCCCCCCCAACTCTCGGGAGGCCAGAAGCAACGAGTCGCCATCGCTCGCGCCCTCTTATCTCAGCCCTCGATCATCCTCTGTGACGAGCCCACAGGAAGCCTGGACCGCACCACGGGGCTCTCGATTATGCGCCTCTTCAAAGAGCTGAACGAAGCCAAAAATATCACCCTCATCGTGGTCACCCACGAGCCCCACATCGCCGATATGGCCCGGCGCCGCATCACCATCGAAGACGGTCGAATCCTGGAGGACCGCAAGCAAACCCCGAGGTGGCCCGCGGCCGACGAGGATCAGCACCAGGCCGCCGAGGGGACACCATGACTCTCGACCGCTTCGTAGCTCTCGTTTCTCAATCTCTTCGCCGTCATCGCCGCCACTTTGCGCTCTCCGGAGTGGGCGTGGCCATCGGCATCGCCACCCTCTTCTTTTTCACCTCTCTCGGGGAAGGCGTACGCACCACGGTCCTGGAGGACATCTTCATCATCGGCCAACTGGAAGTGGTCGACCCCGCCGCCGGGTCCGGCCTGAGAGCCGGCGGGTTCCTGGGCGGCGGCGGACTCGATGACCGGACCGTCCGGGATCTGGAAGACCTCCCCGGCGCAAAAGCGGCCTTCCCCAAGATGAAGCTCACCTTTCCCTCCCGGGCCTCCGGCGGCGGTAGTCTGATGGGCCGAGACGTGGGAATTGAATTCATCGCCGACGGCATCCCTCCGGAGCTGGTCGCCGACGATATCTCCGACCCCCTTGGTTTTGCCGACCTCGAAGCCATGGCCTCCTGCCAGGACGACTCCAGTTGCAGAGATGGCCAGAGTTGCAACGACGGCCAGTGCGCCTCCGATAGCTGCAATCCCCGCGACTCCGAAGCCTGCGGTGAATTGGGCTATTGCCACCCTCAGCGCCAACAATGCGCCCTGCCCATCCCCATCATCATCTCGCCGACCGTCCTGGAGGTCTACAACGGCAGCATCCACACCGCCCTTCGCGACAGCGAGGGCATCGGTAGCCGCCTGCCACGGCTGACCCAGGAGATGCTCATCGGCTTTGAATTCGACGTCATCTTCGGCGAGAGCTTTATGGGCCGAACGGCGGACCGAGATACCCGTCAGGAGCGCGCACGGTTGGTGGGCTTCTCCGATCGGGCCATGCCCATGGGCACCACCATGCCTCTGGAGTACGTCATCCGCCTCAACGAGGAATTCAGCGGTGTCGAGGCCTCCGAGCATTATCACTCCATTCTGGTAGAGGCCGAGAGCAACGACGCCGTCGCCCCGCTGGCTCAGTCCATCCAGCGGGAGCTCGACCTGGAGCTCTCCGATCGCCATCAGCAGGCCGAGCGCGCGGGTCTTTTGATCCTGCTCTTGACCCTTCTCTTCAACCTGATCGCCCTGGTGATCCTGGCGGTCTCCGCCCTCAATATCACCCATACCTTCACCATGATGGTCATGGAGCGACGAAGCGAAATCGGCCTGATGCGTGCCCTCGGCGCCCGTCGCCTCGACATCCAGGCCCTGGTCGTCGGCGAAGCCACCGTCGTCGGCCTCTTCACCGGCATCGCCGGCATCGCCATGGGCATGGGCTCGGCCTACCTGGTAGACTTTCTCTTCGAGACTCAGGTCGGACACTTCCCCTTTAAGCCCGACTCCCTCTTTATCTGGTCTCCCTGGATCTTCGCGCTGGGCATCGCCACGGCCGTCGTATTCTGCTGGATCGGCGCACTTCTGCCCGCCCTCAAAGCCGGACGCGTGGAGCCCTCCGAGGCCCTGACCGGCCGGTAATGCTCACGTCTCCGTGAAACTACCACTTCACAGAACGCCTACGCCCAAATCTTAATTTTGCTAAATAGAAGGCGATCCGTATTACCCCCATATCGTCAATCTCGAGTCCATACATAATAAATTTGAATAAAAAACGAGTTCCCTTGTCTAAGGGCCGATTTGGTTGCCGACAAACCCCGATCGGTTAACCCACTACCAGGGGTAGATCTTAGATAGGGTCCAGTGGTAGAGGACACCCTCGTATTTCGTTACAACTTATCAACTGGAGTAGATGTATGAAGCAATTTTTCAACAAAATGGGATTATTGGTAGCCGTCGTGGCAATGTCTGGACTTCTTCTGGCCTGCGGAAGTGAAGACCCCGAAGTCGTCGCTTCCACCCTCTGCGATTCCATCGATGCCTGCGAAGGTCAGAGCGCCGGCGCCGCATGTCCCGGAATCTTGACCGAGGGTCTCCAGGAACTTCAAGACGACGATGGAGACTGCTACGACGCCATTGCCGACGCCGTAATGTGTGGAGGCGGCCAATGCGGTGACGATATCGGTGATGAATGCAGCGATGAAGACGATGCAGTCGACGAAAACTGTACCGCAGAGCAAGTCCTCGGAATCTTTTTCGCCGACTTCGGCGACGATGACGACGACGATGACGACGACGATGACGACGAGTGATCCCTGATTACCGGCGGCACCTGTGGCTTGTTTCCACAGGTGCTGCCACCGTCAAAAAGACGACGCCCAAATCTTAACTCGCCTAAATAGAAGGCGCCCCAAGCCCCTCACAAACCTCCCCCCGTCACATCCCCC
>SKNI01000721.1 GCA_007120615.1 Myxococcales bacterium
ACTCTGTGGTGACCACCAGGCTTTCCCCTTCGGAAACACTCACTGCGAAGAAATCGCAGGAATCGGCCTGGCAGAGCGCCGCTTCGTATTCTCCGGCCCCAAGGTCATAGGCGTCGAGAGGGCGCTGATTCGGGGCAAAGCCGTCCGGCTCACAGCTACAATAGAGGCCATTCATAGCGATCGGAGAATCAGCGACTCCTTTATTATTGGTCCGATTGTCCTCCGGCAGCGCCTCCGTGGAATCCACATAGATTCCCACGGCCAATTGCTCCGAGAAATCCTGGCAGAGGGCTTCCACTTCAAAGGTCTGCTCCAGACAGTCGCCGGGGTTGATATTGGGCAAGTCGAAGGTCTTGGCGGGGGCGGCATCGAAGTCCACGGTGTCGCCGGCGTTGATATATAACTCACCGATGGTGCTACCCGTGGCATTGGATCCGGAGACACAAATTCGGGCCTGAACTTCGACGAGTTCTCCGTCATCGGCGGTGGCCGGGAGGGTGACCTCATCGACGTAGAGATCGATATCGGCTTCGTTGGTGATCGTCACCGCGTCGAGTTGAACGAGCTGGTTATTTCCCCGAAACGGCTCATTGAGAGCGCCATTGGGGTCGCAGACGATATAGAAATAATAGACGCCAGGGTCGTAGAGCGCAGGAATGGTAAACGTGCGACTCACTTCCCGAACGCCACCTGCGGCCAACGAGGGAATGTTGATATTGGTCAGGCGGGGATCGCCGGCGATATTCACCCGAGGTTCCGGGCCCATATAAATGCCGCAGAAAAAGCTGTTAACATCGTCAGTGCCCTCATTAGCGATGGTCGCCTCAATCTGGAGGCTTCCGTCGATGAAGGTGTTCAACGGCGACACCTCAAAGGAGTTCACTGCAATATCAGGCCCCACCACAGGCTGATCGGAGACTACGATTGGAGGGTCGGAGAAAGCGATATTATTGGTCGTTCGAGCTTCCTCGACATCCCCATCCTCCGAGAAGGCTTCTACAATCACGTATACTTCCAATTCGCCGTCGGTGGGCGGCTCGATGGCTTCAGATAAGATGAACTCTTCGGGGCCGATGCTTCGCTCCTGTCCGGCGGCCAGGTTGACCGGGCTGCTGGTATGGACCAACTGGGCCGAATCATCGCGCTCCGAAGAGCCGATTTGAAGATAGGTGCGGTAGACGACGTTGAAGATGTCTTCGCTGCCCAGGTTGGTCAGGGAGAAGGCCCGGGTGACCCGGTTGAGTTCGGGGAAAGCTCGATCGGGAATCACTTCCAGATCGTTGACGGAGATGTCGGGCAGGGCCTCGTCGACGTTATCGATGCGCACCCGGTTGGCGCTTACCGCCATATTATCGTCGGGATTGGTGTCGGCGATTTGCCCCTCGGGATCGACGACGACGATCACGTAATATTGTCCGCTGTGAACGGTCGGTACTGGAGAGGTAATCCCGACGTTTCGGGTCGCTCCACCCTCCATGACGACGCCTTCTTCATTGATGTCCATAAAGCTATCGCCGATGACCGGGAGTTCTTCGACCTCGTCTCGACTGACGTTGGGATCCTCCGAGAGATAGGCTCGGATGATAAACGGTGTGAATACTCGGCCCGCCGTTTGGTTCTGAAGGGTAGAGGAGACGGTGATATTCTCGCCCACCTGCAAGTTCGTAGGTTGTCCGGTCACCGAACTGATAGCCAGATCGACGGGGTCATATACCACATAGGTCAGGTCCTGAGTGTCTACTATATCGCCCTCGTGGAGGGCGTCGACGCGAATGGTAAACTCTCCAGTCCGAGAATAACTATGCCGGGCCTCGCCTGAGACCCCATCTCCCGACTGAGTGGTGGAGTCGCCAAAATCAACTCGCCATGAGAAGTCCTGTTCCTCAAAGCCGTCGTCCGCTTCAATTCCAAAGGTGACTTCCACTTCGACCTCGGGATAACTCGCTTCCGGGTCGACGGTCAGATTGATAAGCGATCCGCCATCCTTTACCTCTTCGCCTCCCCCACAGGCTGTCAGAGTACTGACGAGACCGAGAGCAAGCACGGCCGAGAAAAGCGTAAGTAGGGTGGCACTTAAGGCCCGAAAAGAACTGATAGTATTCACGGTAATAAGCCCATCTGGGTTTTATGAGAAACAGTTGCGATTATGATGCCGAAGATTACTCTCTAGAAGATCGGACATCACGCGATTCGAAACTGATAGCGTTTCTTCGAGATCGCTGGAAGCGACAATTTTGTTAGAATACCTCACACTTTTCAAGGTGCCGTTGCAAAATAGACGAATCGGCTTCCCAAATATCGGTGCTGATTTTGACCTGAGGGGGGCCTGCAAGCAGCGCTCGGTGGGCGGGTTCGTGGCTGAAATACGTCATCTTCGGCCTGTTTGTTCGGAAACAGAGAGGCGAAGATTTTCGATAGGGCTATCCCCCGGATCATCGAATGACGTCTCGATTATTTCTGGTGGCGTCGATCACGACGCCATTTTGGCGACTGTCAATCCCAGATAAAAGCGGAAGTACCTTGACGAAGATTAAGGCCCTGAGATAGCGTAGAAATGGCCACACACTGCGCGAAAAATGTGTCAGACAAGTCCACGTGGGCCCCCGACGGATGACCATCGTTGGGCCTTTTTGGAAAGCTGCGTTGAAAGCCGGAGGATGTCCTTGTCGAACGATAAAAAAGATCTATCGGACCTTAAAGCACGGCTGGGCTTAAAAAAGCCCGCCAAAACAAAGAAAGAGAGTAAAAAGGCCGATGGCGGGGCTGCTAAAGCCACCCGCTCGGGCTCTCGAGCGGCAGTGCCGCGACCGGACAAGCCCTCTCGGGACACCGATGGAAGTGCTTCGGTCTCCGATGATGGCTTTTTTGAAGCCGCTGAGGTGATCGAGCCTGCCCAGCCTTCGGCCCCTGCGCCGCGGAAACCAGGCCCCCCACCAGGGGCAAAAGGGCCGCCTCCCACCGCACGCGCTGCGGCCAGCCCGACTCCCCGGGAGCCGGCCACCAGTTCCTTTGGGGAAGCCGACGAAGAGATCGACCTCAAAGAGTTGGGGCTCGACGATGACGCCGGACTGGGACTCTCCCTTCCGATTATCATCCTTCTCGTCGTGCTCCTCGGTGTGGGACTCTTCTTTGGCTATATGGCATCGCAGAGTTTGCAGACTCGAAGCATTGAAACGGCTCGAATCAACGATGCCAATTCGATGCTTCAATATCTGGAGCCCCGATTTGAAGCCCTGGCGAAAGCGGAGGCCATCATCGACTCACTCGATCCGATGAATCCGGACTTTGATGCTGTGGAGCGCCTGGGTGAGTTGGATTTCGTGGTCGCCGGAGATGTCCTTCCCGGAAACCGTCTCTTGCTCAGTTCTACGGTGATCACCCCGTTGAACCGATTTATGGCAGAGACCAACCTCCTTCATAACCAGATCGAAGAGCATGTCCGGTTGACCAGCACCGTCGATCGCGACGAGATCGAAGGCTTAATCGCCGACAAGGAAGAATATCTGGAAGAAGAGATTCTGGGTGTGGTCTTTCACTACTCCCATATCGGCGGTTATTTCGAAAATCGAGATGCCTACACCCCTCCGGAAGGCCGCCTTGCGTTCGTAAAAGATCTGGAACAAGACGAAGATGGGATGGTTGAGATTCGGATGATGGGACGTGAGAATTCCAATCGAGTGGAAGGGGCGGCGTTGATTTTGCTCGAAAAGGGCGACCTCCTTCGAACGGAGGGTGAAAATGCGGTCACCCGTCACGAGCGACGGGTTCGCGACCTCCAG
>SKNI01000259.1 GCA_007120615.1 Myxococcales bacterium
AGGTAGCGACCCTCTTCGATGATCGCCACCGCCAGCCCCTTGCGAGCGAGCTGATAGGCCAGCGCGGCGCCGCCGGCGCCTGTGCCGACGATGACGACGTGGGCTTCAATCTCGGTCTCCTCCTCCAGGTCCTCAGCATTGGTCACCCGTCGCATAAAGCGCTCCGGCTTCTCCCTGGGGATCTCCCGGGGAGCTGGATGTCCGATGGCCTTCAGATAGTCTTCTCGCCCAAAGTGAGCGGTCTTCAGGACCATGGTCAACGCCTGGATAAGCACCGGGGCGCCGAGAAGACCACTTACTCGTCCACTTATCGTCGTCCCTTCGGTCCACTCCTTTAGAAGGTTGCGGCGACGCTGAAGGGAGAGAGAGGTGAACCGACTTTGACCGCTGACCAGCGGGAGGTGGTCGAGCCAGCGAAGACCAAGACGATAGAGATGAAAGATGTGGGCCGGCATGGCCTGAAGCTGAAAAATCGTCTCGTCCACCGTGCGGCCGTCGCCAGGGGGAACCGTCGAAGTAGGTTCGAAGACGGCCTCCGCCAGGGAAGCGAGAATCTTCCTTTCTTGAGTGGCCAGGACGTCGTCGGCGTCGAAGTCGCCCAGGGGAGCGTGCATCGACCTCCGAGGGATCGAGGTCGAGGGCCACCAGGAGGTCAAAAATTGGTAGAGGTCGGAGAGGTCAAAGAGAAGCTCCCCTTGAGCGATCTCTTCGCCTTCTCTCTCGATAGAACCGTTGAGGTGGGTCATCGAGGTTACCGGCCTGGTCAGGCGGATATCTTTTCTTCCGATGAACAGACATCGTCGGCCCTCGCAATCCCGAAAGTGAAAGCGGTAGGTGATCTCGCGCTTTCGCAATGGCGAGATGACCATCTCACCCTCCAGCGGCGCGGCGTCGACCAGCGGCGGGGCGTCAACCACTCCGGTGATTTTGACCCTTCCCGACCACAGATAATGCGCCAGATCGGTAGACTCACCCTTAACCTCAAACCGAAAGGGGTGGCTACGGCCGTTGTGGTCGTGCATCTCTCCGGCCATTACCTCAAAGAAAGAAATCGCCATGTCAAACCACCCGCTCAAAAGAAGGGTCTGGTGAATTTCGAAGGAATTCCAGTGCCCCTCCGTGTTCGCTGACACACTCAAAAGCCGCCTCGTTGACCGGGTTAACTCGCAGGTGGACCCGGGCTAATTTGCTGTTGAGGCAATAGGAAAGGCGCCCGTCGGGGTTGTGATAGCCCAGACATACCATCTCCTCGGGAGCAGCAGTCATGACCAGGGCGGCCTCGCCATCACCGCTTCGAAGCCGAACTCTCCAGGTGTACTCATCGAGCTTTACGGAGGCTTCCTGGCGCCAGATGTCGACCAGGCGATCAAAGCGATATTCTGAATCGTTGCGGCGCACGGTCAGTGCGGAGATGAACGGGGTGGGGCGGCCGGCGAGTCGGATCTTGGCGCTGAATCCCTCGACCCAGCAGAAGGGATCGTGGTTTTCGTCGAGGAAGTGACATTGTCCCCAGGCATATTCGAAAGCGTGCTCCCGCCCCCAATTATGGCCCTGCATTCCGGTCCATTTGTCGAGGTCGATGGTCTCTCCCCAGACCTCGATGGATCCAGTCAGGCGTAGTGCTGGCCAGGGGGTCAGCGGGGTGGAGCGGGGAAAAGCTCCATCGATCATCTTCTCCGAGGGCAGAAGGCAGAGGGCCTCGCCGAGAACACCCGGAGAGGGGGTCCACCCGATGTCCCAGGAGCATGGGCCGCCTTCTCCCTTCAGGGAACCGCGGGCGAAACCCTCCGGTCCCAGATCAAAATCGGCACCGGCAATGTCGATGGTCATGGGATCGCCGGCAAATGTGGTGTGCTCAAAGGGGACGGTGCGTTTCTCCGACCAATGCCGGCCGTTCTCGGCGTCGAATACGATGCACCATAATTCGGCCACGGCGCTGTCCGGTCGTGGGGAGAAGACCGTGGCTTTCAGCCAGAATGCCAGCCGACGATCGGGAGCATTGCCGCGCAGAAAAAAGCTCTCCACGTGTCCGGACCCACCGGGTCGATATCGCAACGCATTGTCGTGAGGTTCTCTCATTTTGGCACTCGTCATTTAAAAGGTCTGGTGGTTAGCTGGTATGACCACTTGAGGTGGTAAGAATTAGCGAGTGGTGATGCTCCTGTCAAGCGACGGGGTCATTGTTGCTCAACAACCTCAAAGCCCCAGAGAAGTTCGTCCTCTTTTGTAGATCGAAGCTCGATTTGGGGCGTCCGCCAGGGCCTCTGACATTGCCACATCGAGAGGGTTGCTTCCACGGGCTCGTCGAGCAAGGCGACGGCGTTTGCCTGAATGCGAGTGCAGAGGTGGTCTCCATCGGGGAGCGACAAAACCTCGACGTCTACGCTGGGAACACCGGTCATCTCGAAGGGCAGAAAGTAGGGCAGAAATCGTTGCACTGCCGTGGCCGGATCCTGCTCGACTTTCTCGCCATCGACCAGTTGCCAATAGGTTTCCACCGGTCGAGTGACAAGCCAGGTTTCTCGGGTCGTCCAGGTATCCTCGAAGGCGATGGAAAACTCCTCCAATACTTCTTCGTGGGCGTCGATTATGACATTCAACGTTATCCGATTGCCGTCGTGTTCGGCTACCTGTTCGGTGATCCGTACAGGATCCGGCCAGCGCACACCTCGGACCTCGATGGTCTGGGCGCTTCCATCACTCCAGGGGCTTAGCTGCGACTCCGAGGAGATCGAGATCTTCTGGTTGGTTGGGTCTACTCGTAGCTTCCTTCCCAACAGGACGTCCATTCCTATGTATCCCTGCCAGTGCATGCGTGCCTGCGATTTCAGAGGCGCCGATTCGTACACCACGGGATCGACCATATCCCAGCTCAGTGCCTGCGCGGCTGCGGTCAGGCGTCCTTCGGTGGGCCAGCTTCTGACCTCGCCGCCAGCAGCAAGCGCGACGGTCTCCTCTCCTCGGTTAAGCGGTTGCCCCATCTGGTCGAGCTCAATGTGGAGTCGGCTCCGGTCGGCCCCGGTATCCAGAAGGAAGGGGCGGGTTGGCCGTTCGCCGACGGCGGCCATAAGCTGAAGAACCCCTTGATCGACGAGGAGTGGCAACTCCACAACTTCTCTCAGTGTAGAGGCCTGCTCTGGAGGAGCGATCTCCAGGGTCATTTCGTGAAAGTTCATGGTCACGGCGAAGTCGCGCAAATCTCTCTGGGGGCTGATAATTCCGGCGATACCCTCAACGGGAAATTCGAGCACCGTGCAGGAGATATCTTCCTGTCGCAGTTCGGCGATTTGCAGATCTACAGCCGCCAGATGAGCTTCCACGACGCCCGCTGCCGACGTCGCTTCATATCCCGTGCCCTGGATACTCTCGATCCCATATTCCTCGGCATATTGACGTGCGATAACGCAGGTGCTGGCGCCGGTGTCTACGATAAAGGGTGTCTCTTCCTGATCGTTAATCGATGCCAATACGATTGGTAGTGAACCGATAAGCCCCAGCGAAACGTCATGAACGGCATCGCAACCGGCGGCACAGTTGGTTCCCTCAGGGCTCGCGATATGCCAGGCCTGTCGGGCGCAGAGACTGCGAGCGTCATGAGCGAAGCGGTCGTGCTGGATATGTTCACAGCCCCGCTCCAGCCATCGAGCCGCCGACGGTGATTTGATCTGGGACGCAGTCTGCGCCGCCACGATATCGAGCAGCGCGAGACGGCTCGCCACTTCGGCCTCTTCGAGCAACGCCTTGATCTCATCGACATCTTCACGAATCTGGGCCAG
>SKNI01000697.1 GCA_007120615.1 Myxococcales bacterium
CCCCGTGGGCGTGGCCAGGGCTACCAGATCGACGCTGGTCGTCTCCAGAAGCTCTTCCAGGGTCTCAAAGGCCGGACTGCCCAGGGCACCTGCGGCCCTGGATCGGGCATCGAGGTCGGGGTCGACCACTCCCACCGCCTGAATTCGGTCACTCAAGGAGGTGATGGCGTCGATATGTTTGCGAGCAATATGCCCACAGCCGACCAGGGCGACCTGTAATGGAGGGGACCTGCGGGAGGGGTTCAAGAGGAGCTCCTTACTGCTTCGTGGAGTCATGCGACACAATCTCAGGTACAGGAGAGACAGTAGAGGAGATACAATAGAATGGCGTGAAAATGAAAGGGAATAAACGCACCGAAACCAGTGCTTAGGCATCGGGGAGGTGAATGTAGCCTTGATTATACGGGGCTATTTCTCTAGCCTCCCTGCTTCACGGGATAAACCTCGGATACGATGACCATACGAACTCCACATAGCCCAACGGGCACCCTGCTCACGCTGGCGGCGGCGATATTCGTCGTTACGACGCTCGCTGCGCCGACTGCCGTGTGGGCTGATGATGGATTCTGTCAGGAAGAAAAGAGCACTGAGTCCTCCGACGACGAGCTGTCGTCGAAGAGTACGGCGACCACTTCGATGACCTCAGAGTGGTCGGCCCCCTGTCAGCGCAATCGCGATATGCTCAATTATAATATCTGCTTTGAAGCCACGCCCTACCCTCATACGACGGTCCCCGAGTGGATCGCAAAGTGGCAGGCCGAAGAAGCGGTGGCAGCAGTATTTGAGCAGGTCAATCAACTGCACGGTCAGAAATCTCACCGCCAAAAACGCCTCGCTCCTCTGGAGCGCCTCACCGATCGGGCCTGGATTGCCGAGGTCTTCGATCAGATGCAAAACTCCAACGGCCCCGCTCAAAATATCTGCGTGGAGGCCAGCGACGAAAATTGCCACAGTCTTCCGCCGGCCACCGCTCTCATTAGCATGGCGAGCTTTGCACCGGCGGAGCGCGCCCCCGTCGAGCCGCAGATGAATCCTCCGACGCGGGCTGTACACCAGATGCAATCGGTGCTCGTCGACCTTCGCGTCGGACCGAGCCTTGAATATCGACGCCTGCCGGAGCGCCCTCCGGCACAACCTGACCGCTTCATAACCTGAAGGATACACTAAGGAGCGCGGACGTCCCCGTTCAGCATCAAAGAAAAGCGCTCTTTTGGCGTAGCGGACCAGGACGTCCGCGCTCCTCATAAATCATTCAGGACAGACGCGTTTTTCGGGGGATCTTCGCAGTGACGCTTGGAAACACCTTGAGCTGTGGCCTGCAATATGCCACAACTCGCACGATCTAGTGTCGCCGCGCTCTTGAGAGACGCCGCCAAGCATTTGGACACGATCCGCGCCGGCTTCATAATTTATGGGGCCGACAGGCCGGATCGCATCAAAGATAATCCCGATCAAAGAAGGTCGGGGATCAACCTCTTAGTAGGAGCACAACGATTATGGCTATGGAACAACAACAAGGAAACGGCAGCACCGTATTGATGGTGATCGCCGTAGCGCTGATCTCATTCGGTCTGGGCTGGTTTATCGGAAATACCAATGTAAGCCCGTCGGGAGACGCCCCTGCTTCGGCAGCCGTCGACTCCCCTGATCGTGGCGAAGCCGAAGACAGTGATATTCTACCCGTGGGCGACAGCCTGATTTACGGAAACCCCAACGCTCCGGTAACGGTCGTTGAATTCACCTCCATGCAATGCCCCTTCTGCGGTCGCGCAGCGGGAACCCTCAAGGAATTGGTCGAGAAATATCCCGACGACGTTCGACTGGTCTTTAAGCACTTCCCGCTGGGAATGCAGGCTCAAGCCGAGCCCGCCTCTCGCGCGCTGGTCGCCGCCGGACGCCAGGACGAAGATAAGTTCTGGGAACTCAAAGATATCTTCTTCGAGAACCTCAATCGCTACCGCGAAGGGGACTTCGAAGATCTGGCCGCTGAATTTGCCGGCGATCTCGGACTGGACGTCGATCAATTCCGCAAAGACTTCAACGATCCGGAAGTAGCCGCCATCGTCGACCGTGACCTCAAACTCGGTCAGGGCCTCGGTGTCCGCGGAACGCCGCACTTCTTCGTCAACGGCGAAGTGGTCAACGGCGCTCAGCCCCTCGAAAAATTCAGCGAAGTCGTCGAAGGACAGCTCGAGAAGATCGAGCAACTCCGCGCCGACGGTGTCAGCGAAGAAGGTCTCTACGCCGCCGCCATTAAGCTCAATATGGGTGATGATGCTCAGGCAGCTCCCACTCCCGACACCCCTCCGGAGCGAGCTGAGCCGGAGACCGAAGTTCATATGGTAGAGGTACACGGCGATGACGCCGTTAAAGGCGCCTCCGCTGATGAAGCTCTGGTCACGATCATGGAATTCTCCAGCTTCCAGTGCCCCTTCTGCGCTCGTGGTGCCGAGACTCTCACCCAATTGGTCGAGAAATATCCCAACCAGGTCCGCGTGGTCTTTAAGCACTTCCCCCTTGGATTCCAGGAGCACAGCGAGCCCGCTTCCCGTGCCGCCGTCGCCGCCGGAAACCAGGATAAGTTCTGGGAGTATTATGACCTGCTTTATGAAAACCAGCGTCAGCTCGGATCTGCTGGAATCTTCGAAGAATTGGCCGGTCAGATTGGCCTGAATATGGGCCGCTTCCGAACGGACTTCGAGTCCGCAGAAACCAAGGCCATCGTCGAGCGTGGACAAGCCGAAGGTCGGTCTGCCGGCATTCGTGGAACCCCGGGCTTTTTGGTCAACGGCATCAAAGTCGTCGGCGCTCAGCCCCTGGCTACCTTTGAGAATCACGTGCGACAGCAGGTCGAAATCGCCGAGAAGATCAAAGCCGACGACAACTTGAGTGGCGAAGAACTCTACGCCGCTGTTGTGGAACATAATAAGAAGGAAGCCGGTTCCGCCGGCGCCGCCGCTCCTCAGCCCACCCCGGCTGCGGACGAGCCCACCGTCATCGACGACGATGCTCTCAGCGTAGGCGACTCCTATTATAAGGGACCTGCCGACGCTCCCATCACCATCTACGAATTCTCCAGCTTCCAGTGCCCCTTCTGTGCGCGCGGAGCCGAGACCATGCGTCAGGTCATGGACGAGTATCCCGGTCAGATTCGATTCGTGTATAAGAACTTCCCCCTTCCCTTCCAGGAGCACAGCGAGCCGGCTGCACGAGCCTCTTTGGCCGCCGGTGAGCAGGATAAGTTCTGGGAGATGTACGACGCACTTTATGAAAACCAGCGTCGTCTCGGGGAAGACGGAATCTTCCAGGAATTGGCCGGTCAGATTGGTCTGAATATGGATCGATTCAATACCGACTTCGAAAGCGACCGAATCGCCGAGCAGGTCAAAGCCGAAGCTGCCGAAGGTCGCTCCGTGGGTGTCCGCGGAACCCCGGCCTTCTTCATCAACGGTGAGAACTTGAGCGGTGCTCAGCCGCTGGCGAAGTTCAAAGAGGTCATCGATCGTCACCTCTAAGAGGTAAGCGAACGAGAGTAAGTAAAGAGGCCGCCGCTCCCCTGTGGAGCGGCGGCCTTTTTTTTTGCCCCCCTCTACCAAAGTGCTACGCTGACGATGGAAGTTCCTTTTTGTGTTGCTTACGTACTCTTCTTTCAGACCAAGGACGGTCGCTATGATGGAATCCCCTCACATTCTCGAAGACTCTCTCCAGGATCGCCGCAGCCGTCGCACCAGTTGCACGGATCTAGCCATCGGTTATCAACTCGATCAGG
>SKNI01000458.1 GCA_007120615.1 Myxococcales bacterium
GCTCGCATGACTACGCACAAAATTGGTAACGAGGAGCACCCCTTATCGGGCGCTCCCCACTCGACAGGTGATCAGTCGGTTTTGGCCGACTTGGAAGACGCGTCCTCTTTGGGAGCCTCCGGCCGCTGTACTTTCTGTACCTCAACCTCAGCCTGATCCTTGCTACTGGCCGCATTATAGCCGGATGCTTCGCGAGCCGCCTTCTTGGCGCTTTCTTCGCGCTCTTTGCTGGCTCGTTTGGCGCCTTCCAGACAGGCTTCCGCGATCGCTCCCGAGAAGAGTCGAATGGCTCGAATGGCATCATCATTTCCCGGAATCGGGTAATCGATGCGCTCGGGATTGCAATTCGTATCGCAGACACCGATGACCGGAATGCCAAGTTTATTGGCTTCCTTTACGGCGATGTCTTCCTTCTTGGGATCGACCACGAAGAGTGCACCGGGCAGGCCGGTCATCTCACGGATTCCCCCGACGTTATTCTCCAGACGTTCCTTCTCCCGTTCAAACATCAAGACTTCTTTCTTGGTGTATTTTACGTAGGAGCCGTCGCGGGACATCTTGTCCAATTCTTTGAGGCGATTGATCGAATTTCGAATGGTTCGAAAATTGGTCATCGTCCCCCCGAGCCATCGATTGATCACGTAAAATTGACCGGATCGCTCGGCCTGTTCACGAATCGCGTCCTGAGCTTGCTTTTTGGTGCCCACGAACATCACGGGCTTTCCTTTGGCAGCGACGCGGGTGACGAAGTCATAGGCATCGGCGAACATCCGAACCGTCTGACTCAGGTCGATGATGTGAATTCCGTTACGCGCACCGAAGATATAGGGGCGCATCTTAGGATCCCATCGATTGGTCTGGTGTCCAAAATGGACGCCAGCTTCCAGTAAGTCTCTCATCGTTACTTTGTTCATTTCTCTTCCTGTTGTGGAATTTGTTATACGTCCGCCTTCGTCCACCTTTGGAATCCCACTTTCGGGACGCGTCCTGCGCGTCAAAAAAGCACCTGGGTCCGCCGTCGGAAGGCGTGTGAATTTGCCGCCTGCGAGTAACATAGCCACCGCAGGGGCGCAAGCATCTGATTGCTCTTATTTCTCAGTTATAACGACTCCCTGCCCTCACAGGGGAATCATACCGAGCCAACATGCCACTCCCCCGCTTCATTTCGACCTTTTTAAGGTCATCGATTTGAGGTTCAATTCGTCGGCGATCCCTGGCCCCGGAGCACGAGCAAACCGGCCGCCGTACTGACTCGATCTCCACGAAGTGACATTCCCACGTCCGGACTAAATACGATATCATCGTTGAGCGTGTGGGCTACTACACCCTGGGTGTGCTGGATAAATTGCGCCGAGGCCCAGTTGGCGGCGTTTGCAATTCCGGATCCCGTAAACTCGACCTCTTCCACATCCAACTCCAGCCGTCCGTTATTGATCGCCAATCGGGACCGCGAATTTCCATCCATCGAAAAACATCCCCACCCGCTGCCGAAATTAAAGAGTCGAAAATCAAGGCCCATCGCCAGAGCGTCCGCCGCTCCACTGTGGGAGCCAACTCCAAAATTGTCGACCACCGCGTGAGCCGTGCCATCGCGCTGTGCGCTGCCGGCGAGGTTATATCTTCGGGGAACCCGATCCTGCTGCATCCCCAGTCGTACCGCTTCCATCACCGCCCCCGGAGCGACGCCGAGGGCGATATTCTGCCCATCAGAGAGCGCCAGAGCGCTCATCAAGTCTCCCCGCGAGCTCTGGGACTGGGCCACCGCAAGATTGGTTCGCACCCCGAGCACCAGGGCATTGGCGTTGGAATCAAAAGCGAATAGCGAAGGGGTCATCTCCAACCCTCGCAAGCCCAGACTGGGCATCTCGTAGCCGATTAGACGAATCGGAGGAACGGCGTTGGCCACCTCGTCGGCGAGCTCCGATGCCAGGGCCGAAGCCACCAGGTTGGACCAGCTATCGGGCAGCGCACTCATCCGCCCCTGAAGGGTGGGGACGCCCATTCGAAGCGCTTCCGCCGTATCCAAAAAGATGGCCACCTTTCCGTCGTCATCTCGCCCCACCGCAAGAGGCATCGTCCAGTCCAGCGATCCTGTCAGGGGACTCGATTGCCTCCCCACCACCGGCAACGTCACGGCAGCCTCGCCGTCGATATCTCCGCGGATTCGCAGGCACGTATCACAGGCGCTCGAAGCATCGAGACGCAAATTCGCTCCCGTCGACGACATCGCATAATCGATGGTCTGACCCGAGACTCTCAGACTTCCCCGTTTCCCAAGCGCCTCCCCTACTGCAGTGTCGATCAAGCCGGCGCTCAGATCGTTGAGCAGATCGAGGCGAATCGCCATCGCCAGATGAGGCGCTCCGGTCTCGGTCAACTCCGCAAGACCAGCCTCCCGATTGACGGTGCGATCATAATTTCTTTGAACCTCCGTACAGGACGCCGCGTCACACCCGGTCAAGGTGGTCAATAACACCACCGCACTCACCACCACCGACAGGCTTATCGTCCCCAGCACGACCACTCCCATCACCCGGCGCCGAACCCCCATCTCACTTACATCTCGGACATCGTCGTTCTGGCTCATATCTCTTCCTTTACTTTACTGTCATCAAGCAATTCGTTGACCTGCTCCCAGGGATCATCCTGGTCGACCAACTCTTCTTCGAGGAGCGCCCACAACTGGCGATTCTCCTCTTCCAGAACCTGCGCCCGGGCCGCCATATAAAGATAATGGTCGCATTCTCTCTGATTGGTCGTACGATGAACCCGCTCGCCATCTTCATCGTGAATGACGTAAAATCGAGTCATCCTTTCCACCGTCCAGCCCGGCGGCTTATCCGGGATAGACTGACGAATCTCACGCAGCTTTTGTTCAAAGACCTCTTTGCCCTGCCCTTTATTGCGCAATCGATCTCTGGCTTCTTTGCAGAGGCACCGATAACTCTGACGATACTCCTTGCATCTGGCCCAGGCGATGACACTTTTCTTGAGTGGGCACTCGATGGGAGCATTAGTTCTATCGTGATAATCGGCGCCGTTCATGGTTCCCACGCTCCACAAAAGAGAGTCCTGGCTGGTATGAAAACTTCAGATGCTATCGAATGTACCGCACCGACCGGTGAGACAACAACCCTGACTCCAATGGTGGTTGGGCCCACCTCATGTTGAGGAATTCCCGATGTTTTATCTAACCTGCACTCTTTTGGCTGTGGTCGGGCCCGATCCCGACTGGTGGAGTGTCCTGGTGTGGAGTGGCCGAGTCCTGGGTGTTCTCTTCGTACCGTCCGTTCTCCTGCAGCGCTCTACCCGACCGATGGCTGCCCTGACCTGGATTCTGGTCCTACTCTTTTTGCCGTTCGTCGGCGTTATCTTGTGGTGGGGACTGGGCAGAAATTTTATGCGACGGACCGGTCGCCGGCGTACTCGGGCCCGACGACAGCTAGAGCGCAGCTTCCACAATCTCGAGCAAACCGAACACCCTGACTCCTCCCCCAAGGCCGCCGACGATCCCGTCGACGACCCCACCGACGATGCGATATCAGAACTTCTTCCCGCCCAATATGAGGTAAATGAGGACGACGACATCGAGGAGCACCTCAAAGGCGTACTCCGCGATCAATACGACCTCTTTCCCCCGACCCGACGAAACGCAGTCGCGATTCACGACAGCCCCCGGGCTGCCTACGATGCCTACTTCGCAGCCATCGAGGGCGCCGAACATCATATCCACTTTCAATTTTACGTCTATCGCGATGACGAGA
>SKNI01000035.1 GCA_007120615.1 Myxococcales bacterium
GGCGTTGCCTCGGTGAAGGCGGTCGCAGGCTAATTTGATGGCGTAGAGTGAGGAGGCGCAGGCGACGTCGAGGCAATAGGAGGGGCCGCCGAAGCCTATCGCGCGGGCGATGAGTTGGGCCGGCAGGCCGGACATGAAGCGGTTTCTTGGATCTACTGGGTTGCGGCCTGGCAGGCCGCGCTCCTTGCGCCAGACTTGCTCGGCGAAGTCGGCCAGTGAGCGGGTGGGATAGCTCTTATTGCCGAGGATGACGCCGGCCCGGTCGTTGCTCCAATCGGCGCCATATCCGGCGCTTCTCAGGGCTTCCCGTCCGGCGTGAAGTCCCCATTTGAAGATGGGGTCTAGGCCGGAGAGTTGGTCCTCGGGAAGGTGAAATCCAGAGGGGTCGAAGACATCATCGAAGCCGTGAACGAAGCCGCCCTGGTCGGTCCAGGTTTTGTCGAGTTCAGCCGCCTGAGCGCTGGTCTTGACGAGTTCTGGATCGATTCCCCAATAGTCGCGGGGAACGGGGCCGAGGGTGTCTCGGCCCTCGGAGACGATTTGCCAGAGCTCTTCCGGATTTAAGGCTCCCGGAAGGACGCAGCCCTGGCCGATGATGGCGATGGGGTGAAATAGACTCATAGTGACTTACACTCCATCGGGTACAGCGAACATCTCGACGCCATGCAGCTCACAGAGGGGGTTTCCCGCTTCGGTGGTGAGAAGGACATCGGCGACGATTTGTTTTCGATTGTGTTTCTTGCGGCGCACGTAGCAGACCAGCGGCTCATCAGAGGGCTCGTCGACAAAGGGAATGAAGTTGGCTACGCGCATTGGAAGTGTCTGAGCGCCGAGGAGGTCGAGGCCCCAGAGCAGGCTGACCTGCAGGGCGCCGTCCATGGCTGCGGGGTCGGAGCTCCAGTCCTCTTCGGGCCAGTCCATCTGCTTTAGGCCCTTGAGAGCTGCGACTCCACCTCCTTCGCCGAGACTCTTCAGATCGGTGAGGACGTGGAATTGAGGTCCGTGAAAAAGTCGACCCTCTTCGTAGACCTCGTCGACCTTCCAGGGACTCTCGGGGAGTTTGAGGTCGTACTCTTTCGCCAACGTCGACGGTGCTTCGTTGGGCTCATCAGACATCTCGACGACGGCGACGTAATGCACGGTGTCGCCAGGCCCGACAAGCTCCATATTGAGCACCGGGAAGTCACCTTCGCCGGTGGATACGGCTTTGATCGTGAGTCTGTGGGTACCCTCTTCGAAGTCGTCGACCTGGATGCCTTTTCGAACGACCAGATCTCGGCAGCACTTCACAAATAAGTGCGGGCAACTGGCAGCGGCAAAGCGCGTGAACCACTCGATGGCGAGCATCGCGGGGACCACGGGAATGTCGCGGAGGCGGTGGCTGTCGAGGTAGGGGAGGGTCTCGGGGCTGACGACGATATCGGCCTGAATCCCACGAGTGAGGTGGGAGCCGTTGATGCCTTCAGCCGATACAGCTCCGCCCAAAACCAGCTCAACGTCTTCGTTGGGGGCGTAGAGGAGTTCGTCGACGAGCATCTGGCCGCCCTTGGTCTCGGGGAGCAAGACGACGCCTTCGGACTCAAAGTGAGCTTTTAAGGCCGGCGTGACCATGCCGCCGTCCCAGGGGCCCCAGCCCAGCGATTTAACGCGGCAGGAGGGCCCGCGTCGCTTTGCTTCGGCGTGGCCGATCTTATTGAGCACTTCGTTGGCCATGGCGTAGTCTGACTGGCCCGGGTTTCCGGATCGGGCGGCCACCGAGGAGAAGAGACAAATCGTGGTCAGATCGTCGTCTTTCGTCGCGTCCAGGAGTGCCTGGAGGCCTCTAATTTTGGTGTTGAAGACGAAGTTGAACTGGTCTTCGGTCTTCTTAGAGATAAGCGAATCGGCGAGGACGCCGGCGCCGTGGATGAAGCCGTTGATGGCGCCCCAGTCTTCTCGGACCTCGTCGCAGATCTCTTTAATTCGCGGCGCGTCGGTGACATCGGCCGAGGCGTAACGAGCTTGAGAACCGGCGTCTTCCAGGGCCTTGATAGTGGCGCGAATTTCACGACACGACGAGATCTGACGAGCCTGACGTTGGAGCTTTTTGGGGGTCAGGGGAGTGCCCGATCTCTTGGCTTCGGCCAGCAATACCTGCTTGAGTTTGGCGTCATCGGTGACGCCGCTGCAGGCCGCAGGTTCTTCGGTCAATTCGGTTCGTCCAAGGAGGACAAATCGAAGGGGGAGCTCTTTTGCGAGCTCGATGATCGACGTGGCGGTGACGCCTTTTGCGCCGCCGGAGACGACGAGGACCGAGTCTTTTGCCAGCCCTTCAAAGGCCGCTCCTCGGGCGACCTCTTCGGGCGTGGCCACAGGCGTGATTCGAAGCCCGTTGGTGTCGATGCCCACTTCTACTTCCGGCCCACCGAAGAAGAGCTCATCGGCGATTGCTGTGGCCTGCTGAGCGGGCGATAAGCCGTCAATGGCCAGGTCGATGCATTTTACGGAGGCCTCCGGCCATTCGGCGGCGGCGGTCTTTGCCAGGGCGCCGACCCCTGCGGTCCAGGCTCGCTCAATGGAGCCGTCGGTGGAGGTGAATGCGCCGCCTGTATTTTGCACGGTGACGAAGAATCTCGGAGCGGTGTCGCCCTCGGTCAGAGCGCGAGCGCACATGATGGCGCGGCGGTTGATATCGGTGGCTTCTTCCAGGTCTTCGACCGCTCGCAGGGCGTCGATGAAGATGGCAGAGTCCGCCGACGAGGGAGCTTCCTCGACCAACTCGGCGTTGACGCCTCGGGTGGAGAGTTCATCGACCAATTTTTGGCCGAGAGCTCCGCCGTTGGAGACCACGTAGAGCGTTTCAATGGCGTGGAGTCCGGGCATGGCCCAGCCGCAAGCGGGAGATACCGCGGGATAAACGCGGTAGCGGGCTATCCCCGCGGCGGGTTGGCCACTTTCGGAATCGTCGTCGGACTCCTCTTCGGTGGTGCTGGACTGAGTTCTGGGGGCGCGACCGGTCATGAGACCTTCGAGATGAACGGCGATGTCTCGAAGGGTTCGAAGGTCGGCCAGAACGCTTGCTTCCACCTCGGGGAGGTCGGGGAGTCGCTCTTCCATCTGGGCCATGATCTCGACCTGTTTGATGGAGTCGACGCCCAGATCGGCTTCCAATTGCATGGTGGGCTCGAGCATCTCGGCGGGGTAGCCGGTTTTGTCGGCGACTACTTCCAGGAGGATGGCTTCTACGTCGGCGTCGGTTTGTTCGGTGGCGACAGCAGCAGGCGCGGCGGGAGCAGCAGGAGTCGCCGGAGCGGCAGCGCCGTTGACGGCCGAAGCGGAGCCTCCCAGAAGGCTGATGAGGTGGTCTCCGATGGCCTGAAGGGTTCGCAATTCGGCAAGATCGGAAGCCTCCACCTCGGGGAGCTCGGGGATCTCTTCTTCCATCTGGGCCATGATCTCGACCTGTTTGATGGAGTCGACGCCCAGGTCACTTTCGAGCTCCATGGAGGGCTCGAGCATCTCGGTGGGATAGCCGGTTTTGTCGGCCACCACTTTCAGGAGGATATCCAGGACGTCCACTTCGGCTGCTGCTGGAGTTGCGGGCGCAGGGGCCGGAGCTGCGGGCGCCGGAGTCGGTGCTACGGGTGCAGGCGCGGCCGGTGCGGCTGCTTGCGCCACGGGCTGCGAAGGCGCAACGGGAGCGGGCTGGTAGCTGGCCACGGGCGGTTGAGCGACGCCGTTGGCTGTGGGAGCCGGAGCGTAGGACGAGGGCGCA
>SKNI01000630.1 GCA_007120615.1 Myxococcales bacterium
CTTCAGATCACCGCGCACGATTTTGATGCCCACGATCTTCTTGCCCAGGCTCTGACCGTTGGTGGCCAGATAATAAATATTTACCGCCGCGAGAATCATATACAGAACCCCGCTGATCAGGGCCCCGACGATCATCATCTCATCAGAACTCGAACCACTTCCTTCCAAAAATATGAATCCAATCACCAGGGGAACGGAAGCGGCTCCGGCGATTAAAAAATTAAGCATCGCCGCCCCCAGCCGTTGCAGTCGCGTCGCCAGCGCATAGGTCGATGACTCCGAAAAATCACCGGCGAACTCCGACTGTAACTCCGCCTGGGGCGGGGCATATAAATTTTGACCCTCCACCTCAACCTCTCAATCTCGCGGAAAATAGCAGGGGTCACCATCGCAGACGTCGATGATTTCACCGGTATCCAGAAAGTGAATCAACTGCTCATTGTGGGCCGGCTCTCTTCTGGGAAGTCCATGAGGATCGCCGTATTCATCGCTGGGAGGAAGATTACCGGCCTCCGGCCAGGGATTGGAGTAGTCGTAATTGACGATCCCCGATCCCACATGAGGATAGGTGGCCCACTCCACACCCCAGGGCTCTCGCTCGCGGTCGTAATTCTCCAGAAGTGGGATCCCGATATTGCTTCTGGCGGTGATCTCTTTGGTCACCACCGCGACCTGGTAGTCGGCCTTGGCGGTGGCAAAGAGCCCCTCTTTTGGCATCCCGTCGTAGATGGGGTCATCATTGAGCCGGGGCAAATAGCTGATCGGATCGATCTGGTCCCAGAGCAATTGGATCGTGGGGATCACCACGCTCTGATCCAGGCGGTCCGGGAACCCGCCTTGAAGGGCCTGAAAATAGGTCCCATAATTGACGGAGCGCTCCAAGAGCATGCTGTAATTTTGCCCGGGCACTCCCAGATGTCCGCGGGTGATCGTGGGATCGACGGCCAATACCGTGACTCCATAGATGCCGCCCTGTGAGATCCCCGTATAATAGATGCGGTCTTCATCGACGGTGATATCGTAGTCTGCAAAATCCTCGTGGGTCTCCAGATTTTCACGCATCGCCTTGCCCAACAAGACGTACTCCAATACTCCCTGATGCATGCGGTCGACCAACTCCTCAAAATAGGTCGGATGCTGAAGTGCCAGAATCGCCTGGGCGACATCGGATTCGGAGAACCCGACAAAGTCGGCACCGAACATGATCAGGTTATTCTCAGCGGCGATCTGAGGATTGGTACCGCTGCCCACCTGGTTTCCTCGGCCCAGCATTCCGTGACCATAGGTGACCAATCCGTGGGGCTCTCCGTCGATGGCGCTGTGGGGAATCACCATCCAGAATGGAGCCTCTCGCCAGTCGTTGATCGTGGGTTTTCCGTCCTCATCTCGATGAAATAGATAGCTCACCGGGGTGCCGGAGCGTGGGGAATGCTCCAGAAAATGGGGCACTCTTATGGTGCCGCGAATCCAATACGCCACGTGCTCATCTTCATCGGGGGTGTAGGCCGTCACCTGTTCGGGATCGATGGTGATCTCAATGCCTTCCTCATCAGCAGCCTCCACGCCGTCTTCGATGATCTGAATCAACGTCGAATTGAGCCCATCTTTGCTGCCGGTGTGAAAGTCCCACGCCAGAGTCAACTCATCGCGGTCGACCCCCGCGTCTTCGAGCATCTCAAAGATCTCGTCGAAGCGCTCCTGACGCCAGGCCAACTCGTCGTCGTAGATGGCTGAACCATCGAGATATTTCTCAAAAGTCTCGGAGCGCTCAAAGGCATCTCCACCCTCATCGGTGAGGTTTCGAAAGCCCACCACGTAGCGGGTATCGTCCTCCAGAATCACCGCCGGACGAAGATAGAGCATCTGCTCCTCGGCCACATCGGTCCACTGATCGAGCTCTGCCCAGAAGGGAACCGGCTCCAACCCGTCATCGGTGACCTTGAAGTAGAACGCATCCCCCTCGCTCTCGATGGAATCTTCAACGGAATACTCTCCGGGCATCTCCGAGATATCAACGCCGGGAAAGAGAGTCATCACCGGGGTTCCCCAGCCGTATCCGTCGAGCCGTCGATAGGCTTCGGGATCGATATGACCGGTGTGACTCTCGGGCAGGCTGGCCTCGCCGAAGTCCATCGTATAACCCGTGGCTCGCGTATCATCGCGCTCCAGATAGAGATTCGATGGCCAGGGAAGACTGCAATATTCTTCCATCAGAGAGTCGCAATCCGTGGTGCGATGCTCGGTAAACTCGATCTCTTCTACATCCCCCTCCACATCCTCTTGACTAACGGCATCGGGTTCGACACCGGCATCCGGGGTTTCCACATCCTCGCCAGGGCAGGCGGTCAAAAGAAATCCGGCGGCAACCACCCAGATGATTCCCGTGCTCAGTCGAACCATTCCATCTCGATGCTCATTACCTGGATACATGTGGATCACTCCTTGAATTTATCGCGGTTAGAAAAAGTGTTCTCATTCGGCAGCACTATACCAGCAGAACCCGATGATTCGAATAGTAATCCTGCCCCTGGATCACACCCTTAACTCACCAACGCTCACCGCTTTGTTGATCAACCTCGGCTATCGTCTCTTTTTCGGATTTTGCGATCTCCTGGCGGTGTCCATCTTTGGCCTACATCTACGCAACGTGACCGAACCTCGGTCCTGGCTGCGCGGGTTGGAGGTTGTATATGAAGATCGTCATCGCCATCGACTTATCCGAAGAGTCGCGTTACGCGACCCGCTGGGCCCTGGATCTGCGCGATCGTCTGCGAGAAAGCGACAAACCCGTCGAGACCATCGCTCTGTCGGTCGCGCCGTCCAGTTGGTACTCCACCGATCGGGAGCAAAAAGTCACTCATGACCCGGGGATCTACCACAACCTCACCCACCAGATTCGCGACTTTTTAGAATCCGTCGATCCCGACGTGGACGACGTAGAAATCGCCATCGACGAGGGCCGTCCCACCGACATCATCACCGAATATTGCCACACCCGCAACGTAGACTGGCTCGTCGTCGGCATGAGCGATCTTGGCCCGGTGGGCCGGTTTATGTGGGGCTCCACCGTCCACAGTCTGGCCGACCGGGTCCGCTCCAGGATGGCCATTATTCACCCCGAACATGACCGCCTTATGAGCTCGATGAACTTTGTTCTGGGCATCGACTTTCTTCCCGACTCCCACCACGCTCTGCTCACCGCTGCCGAACTCGCCGACAGCGCCGACGCTCATTTACATCTTGTCCATGCTCTCCAGGATCCCCCGACGACCACCTTGAGTACCGGCCTGGTCAATTACCTCTCCCCCGGCGATATCGCCCACCGCACCGCCACCGCCAGACACTCGTTGGAGAATCTGATGGCTCAGGTCCAGTTGAAATACCCGGACCTCAACTACATTACCCTGGTTCACTCCGGCCCCCCGGAGAAGATCCTCGCCCAATATATCGACGAGATCGATGCCGATATGGTCCTCCTCGGAAAAGGCCACCGCTCGGCGGTGGAGAAATGGATTCTGGGTAGCGTCTCGAGAGGGCTTTTGAAGCGAATGCCCACGACCCTCATTCTGGTGCCGCCCGATGATCGGTGATCGAGATCGGTGATCGGTGATCGTGATCGGTGATCGTCACGATAGGGGTAGGGACACCCGGTTCGCCGGGCGCCCCTCCCTCCGAACCGTACGTGCGGATCTCCCGCATACGGCTCTCCAGTTAGTGAGTTCCTTGTCGTAAGGACTCAAGTTCCCGTTC
>SKNI01000599.1 GCA_007120615.1 Myxococcales bacterium
TCTCGACGCTATTTGAGCATCAAACTCAAAGACCGCCTGGGGACCTTTATCCTTCTGGTTCAGGCTCCCATCGTCGCCATTTTATTGAACCTGACGTTTGCTCAGGAGGCCGGCGGAATCACAAGCCGCATCGAGCAGGCCCCGCTTGCGCTCTTCTTACTTGTGATCTCGGCCATCTGGTTTGGCTGCTCCAACGCCGCCCGCGAGATCGTGGGAGAGCAGGCCATTTATCGCCGGGAGCGAATGGTCAATCTGTCGATCACGGCGTATGTGGCCAGCAAATTTGCCGTCCTGGGACTTCTCTGTCTGGTGCAGTGCGCTTTGTTATTGGTACTCACCTACGTCCCACTTGATTTCCACGGCCATCCCCTGGCTCATCTGAGTCTGTTGTGGCTCTGCGCCATGGCCGGAGTGGCAACGGGTCTGTTGCTCTCGGTGCTGGTTCGCACCAGCGAGGCGGCCATCGCGTTGGTGCCGATTTTATTGATCCCCCAGGTCATCCTGGGCGGGGCGATTATGCCCATCGACCGCATGGATCCGATCACCGCCACTGCCACCAGCGCCGCCTTCAGCCGCTGGGGCTTTGAGGGGATGCTCCAGATCGAAGACCGGGCCGGAGCGTACGAGTGGAAGCTCCAGGAATTGCCAACCGCTCCCTTCCCGGACTTTCCCGCTCCCCCCACCATGCCCCATCCCCTGGATCGCTTTTTCGGCGAGTCCGAAACCACCTACCTCGTCGATCTGGGAGTGCTGGGCGGTTTTACGGTAGTAATTCTGGGAAGTGTCGCCGGTGTGCTCAAGTTTCGAGAGCGCCGCCTGCTCGCGATCTGAAGACGGTCGTTACATCGCTTTATGATTTCTCTTCGTCTTTGGGTCGAAATCACAATCCAGTTCTGCTAGAATTCGCGGCAACTAGAGATTTGCGATGTTCGCTACAATGAAAATCAACAAATTCGCTGGGTCCAAAATGAATTTTGTCACCAAACTCCCCGCCACACTCGCCCTGGTATTGCTTCTGTGTTTTGTGACGCTGGGAGCCTGTACGGACACGCCCACAGTCACGCAGCCCGGTCCCGGGAACTGCGACGAAGGCGAGACCTATAACGAGATCACCGAGACCTGTCAGCCCGTCGACGGTGACTCCGATAGCGATCCCGATGGGGATACCGATCCCGATGGGGACACCGATCCCGATCCCGACGGGGACACCGATCCCGATCCCGCCGATCTCGACCCCTGGGACGATGAATCCGGTGACGGCATACCCAACCAATATGATAATTGCCCGTTCCACTATAACCCCGATCAGACCGACACCGCCGGCGACGGAGTGGGCGACGTCTGTGATAATTGCCCGGACGTGGCCAACCCCGACCAGACCGCCAGCCCCGGCAACCCCGTCGACGACCGGGGAATCGTCATGGGCGATGCCTGCGCCCCGGGAGTGATGTATTTCGACGTCGAGACCGACACCTCCGGCGACGGAGTACCCGACGCCTATGATAATTGCCCCGATCATTATAACCCGGACCAGATCGACAGCTCCGGCGACGGAATCGGCGACGCCTGCGACAACTGCCCCGATCACTACAATCCCCAGCAGGTCTCCTCACCCGGCAATCCCGTCGACAGCCGGGGAATCCCCGTGGGCGACGCCTGCGCACCGGTGCCCAATAATATCCCCATCTGCGCCGGTCAAAGCACTGAATTTGAGCGCGTCGATCCCAACGTCTATATCTCCTTTGACCTCTCCGGCTCCATGGGAACCACTCGCCTGGCCGAGGCCAAACAGGGTCTCGATCAGATCGCCGACGAATTGGCAAACGATATCCGCTTCGGCCTCGGTACCTACCCCCATCCCTCCAACGGGGGATGCAGCATCGGCCATATCCTGGATGTCGATAATTATTCGGCCACCCAGCTCAAAAATACCTGGGCTCCCTACTACGCCCTTGGTTGCACCCCGATGGTCGATGCCATGGCGGATATCCGCAACAACAACCGGCTCAATCAAAACGCTGCTGACTCTGCGGTCAACGCCGTATTGCTCATCACCGACGGGGTCCCTAACTGCGGGGGCACCGGTACCTGCGGAAGTCAAAGTGGCCAGGTCGAAGCGGTGGTCAATATCATCCAGGATCTGCGCGCCCTCGACGTGCTCACCTTCGTGGTCGGCTTTCAGATCGACCACCCCAGCCTCACCCAATTTGCCGATGCCGGCGGCACCGATACACCCTTTTTGGCCACCAACGCCAATGACTTATCCAACGCCATGCGCGACGTCGCCGACCTTCTGGTCAGTTGCTCCTATGTCCTGGAGATGACCCCTGAAGACCCCGACAAAATCTGGGTCAAGGTCGACGGCGTCTATATGGACACCGACGATTATAGCTTCAACACCTCCACCAATACCCTCGACCTCTCCGACAGCGCCTGCACCCAGGTCCGCAGCATCGACGCCGATTCCCTTAATATGGAGATCGAACTCGGCTGCGCCGACGACTGCGTCCCGGAGAGCCCCAGCGGTCTGCTCTGCGATCTCTATTACGACAACTGCGGAGAGCCCTATCCCTGCGATGAATGCTCCCCCGAGATCTGCGACGGTCAGGATAATAATTGCAGCGGCGTCATCGACGATAACTGCCCCGAATGCGGCATCTTTGAAGCCCCCTGTCAGAACGATGACGATTGCTGCGAGCCCTTCGTCTGCAACGACGACAATACCTGCGGCCACGAGTGCTACCCCTCCAACGCCGTCTGCACCAGCAACTCCCAATGTTGTTCCGGAGCCTGTAGTGGAAGCCCCGGCAATCCGGGCATCTGTATCACTGGCTAAGAGTCGGAGAGGAGAGGAGAGGAGAGGAGAAGGGCAAGGGAAATCGCCAAGGGGCCAAGGAGCCAAGGGCGCGGAGGAAGGGCGAAGAAGGGGGAGCTTCGGACAGGACGCCGGGTGGTAGTAAGACCGGCCACTTTCCAGTACACCAACCTCAAAAACCGGCCACTTTCCAAAACGCCAACCCACAAATGTGTACATGTACAAATAGAAAAGGCGCTGCGAGCCGCGAACCACCATGTCTATCGAGGTACAGGTGATCCGAAACGATCGAATATAACCATATGGGGTAATCCGGAACGCCTGCTATTTGAGGATTCACACATTTGTGGGTCGGCCGATTGATACGTGGTTGGTTTCCGGGGTTGGCCTATTGATTAGGTCACTCCAGAGCGTTTTGCCAGGCCTCATCAATGATCGACTGGGCCTCATCGACGGCCGCTTTATTTCGGGCGTCCACCTCTGCAGGGCAGTGGGGGCCCTCATATAGCTCGTAGAGGTGATGGCGGACCTGTTTGGCGCGCAGGTTTCGCTCCTCCAGGGTGAGCTCTCTCACCCCGTCTCGTTGGTTTACCGACGATTGAATCACCGGTCGAATCTCCACATTTTCGTAATGATACTCCTGATATTGGTTCTGGTCTTCGGGCGTGTAGGTCATGGACAGGGGAATCGCTATCAGCGCGACTCCCACCACTCCTGCTGCACTCGACTGGACTAGCCACCTGGGGCAAATCATGATCACACCTCGTCGTTAGGCCTTCGTTTCCCCTCGTAATTGAAATATGGGATCGGGAGGTGTCGGGTAAAGCGGACGCTCGTATAAACCGACATCTTATCAAGACGCCGATCCCCACCACTGATTACGTATCGAAAAGCCGGCCTTGTGAACCGGCCTCATTGCAA
>SKNI01000367.1 GCA_007120615.1 Myxococcales bacterium
ATGTGCAAAACCGATATCATCAAGTGCTTGCAAAATATTGCCACACGATGCACCAGAGGGGAGCAGATATTCAAATGGACCTGGAAAATCAGCGCAACGCCTGTCCTCTAATTCCGGGAAAAATTGGTGGAGTTCTCCTTCGGAAATACTATCTCGTGATTCTGTAGTTACCTGAGCGAGGAATCCGGTATTTCCGGTGCTCACGTCGCTGGCAGAAGGCATTCCGAAAGCTGGACCGAAAGCACTGTCGAAATCATCTTCGGGGGTTCGTTTGAAATAAGAGAGTGTCGTTCGTGCACCCGATGGCGAGACGATCTGAGCGAGTTGACCATTCGGAGCATACCCGAATCGCGTGACCCTCGCCGGCTCATCAGAGTCGATGGCGAATGTGCTTTTTCGGATAAGCGTGCCGGCTACTCCGCCGGTAAAGGGCTGTTCCTCATAAGGAAATCCGATTTCACCATCACCGTTTATGTCTTGATCGTACATGTGAACGGGAAATTGAACCTCTCTCAAAAAGTCCGTAAGTGTCCCATCTGCGGTCTCGAGATCGTTGGAGAGAACCCACTCAGGCAATTCATTGCTACTAATATCGCGATGGGCAAACTCCCATCCAAAACCAATGAGGTGCAATAAAAGCGCTGCGACCGGGTTCTCCGAACTCAAACTCCATTCGAACTCCTGGTAATCATAATCGTAGATCGTCTTGTGCTGCCAGACTTCAGTGCCACTGGCGAGTTTTACACCCTGGCGAACGCTCCGGGGTTGATTGAAGAGGGGCTCGTATTTCATTTCTACGATCTGCCCCTTGAGGTTCTCCGAGACGCCCTCGGCTTCGACATCTGCAGCCGCCACAATGTGCTCGATGCGGGTCATATTATTGCGCCGAGTCCAGAACCCGGGTTTTGCAAAAGGCAGAATCTCCGACTCCACGTCGTCAAATGTATCATAGGTCCGAGTCTCATACCGCGGAGCTTCTGCGCCACTGTGAGGGCTGGACTGATAAAGCATATTTCCATCGGCGTTGAACATGCGCTCCAGACGCACCATCTCGCTTCCGTCGGAAGATGCCTCGACGAGCGCCTGCCCACGATAATTCAGGCCGAAGTAGCTCGTATGCCCTGCTCTGTCGGTGCTTTTTGCCCAACTGCAGATTCTCATCCCATCGTCGGCGATTCGCTTTCGACCTTCTTGTTGATACTTCAAATAAGCGGTGTCGTTATCAATATCAAAAGTCGCCACCAGACCATTATGCAACGGATCTGCGACCTGCGCTGCTGCCAGTTGAGCACAGGAGACATCGCTACGCGTGATTTGACCATCTAACGATTCGGGTCGGGGAAAATAGTCGGCACCACCTGTGGATCCAGGCAGTTCTTCCATCAAATGCTTCAACGCGCCCAGTGCACACTTATTATAAGGGTCGTAGGAATAATCTTCTGTATCACAGGTCGCATTGCCGTAGCCGCCGACTTGTGTGAAGCAACGAATATCCAATGGATCGCAGTTTAAAGGCGGTGGGGGTTCCGCTTCGAATAGAGAAGTAAGTTCCGTGGGGATTTGATTGCCAAGACCCGTGAAATATGAAAAATCGGCTTTTGGATATTCGTTCGTGCTGTCCGTCATTCCACCGTGTCGCTGCTCAATCGCTCGATCGAATTGAGGGCTAAAGGGGTCTGTCTCGTAGGTTGTTTTCTTGACCACCATTCCGGAGTTATCCTGGCGGATGATATTTCCGGCAACCCTCTCCAGAATTTCGTGTGTTTGAACCGTCGCAAGCAAGCAGGGGTTTCCTGACTGCCGCTGAAAGCTCGAGCCCGACCCGCCAACAGGTGGTGGGCCACAAAGCCCCGCACCGGCGAGTCGGTCTTGAAAGTCGTTGCCGTCCGAGGCGGTGAAGCTACATCCACGAAAAGCAGAATAATAATTGAGGTAGGATTCATGCACAGCATCGACAACCTGACTGCTCAACACCGAGCCACTATTCGACCACGGATAGACGTAGTCGAGCTGTCGGCCCGAAGGCGCCGCTGCAAAACCAGGGTAAGAAGCGTCTACTCTGGTCGCGCTAACAAGGAACATATCAGCCAGACGCTCAGGATAGGCTCCACCGGGCCGGTCGTACGCAAACTGCATCGAAGTACCGACCGGTCCCTGGACGGACTTCACCCCAACCCCAACAACCGGCCACCTTCCAGCAGGCCCGAAGCCTGCCTCCCTTTCGCCCTGGCGAAGGGGAGGTGGCCAAGCGCTGTTCAGCTTGGTCGGAGGGGTCGTCGCGGACCGGCAAGACCTGCGCTGCACGTGGTCGCGGCTCGCTACTACCCCTCAGTCGCCTGAACTACGGCGACAGCTCCCCTTCGCCTGAACTGCGGCGAAAGGGAGCCAGGCCACAGACGTTTTGGAGCGTGGCGGGCTCTCGAGGGAGCCAGTGCGCCAACCCTTGTCCCCCGACCCGAAAACCGCTATATCTTCGCCCGCAGCAAACCAGCCCCCCTCGCCACTTTTCGGGACCCACCTCATGGCAGAACAGGCCGTCATCTACTCCCAGCGCGTCGTCATCGGCAGCGAGTTGCGCCCGGCGGCTCTGGTGCTCGAGGATGGCCAGATCCGTGAGGTTCTCGAGGTCGACGACCTCCCACAAAATCTCCCGGCCCGGGACTTCGGCGACCAGGTGATCATGGCCGGTCTCATCGACCCCCACGTTCACATCAACGAGCCCGGACGCACCGAATGGGAGGGGTTTGAGACGGCTACAAAAGCGGCCGCCGCCGGCGGAATCACCACCGTCGTGGACATGCCGCTCAACAGCTCACCGGTGACGACCTCGCCGGGCGCCTTCGAGAAGAAGCTGGCCGCGACCCATCAAAAACTCTTCGTGGACTGCGGATTTTACGCCGGCCTGGTCCCGGGAAACTCCGATCAACTCGAAGCTCTTCTGGACGCGGGCGTTCTGGGGGTCAAAGCCTTTTTATGCCACTCCGGCATCGACGACTTTCCCAACGCCACCGAGGACGACCTTCGGACGGCGATGCCCATCTTAGCGGCTCGAAATAAGCCCCTTCTCGTCCACGCAGAACTCGTCGACGGCGAGGGACCCGACGACCACGACGGTCCCGACACCCCTCAGAATTATCGCGCCTATGCTGCGGCGAGGCCGCAACGCTGGGAGCTTCGGGCCATCGAGCTCTTGTTGAAGCTCGTCGAGGAGACCGGCTGCCACGTTCATATCGTTCATCTTGCGGCTTCCGAGGCCCTCCCGATGCTTCGCGATGCCCGCGAGCGCGGCCTGCCCGTCACCGTGGAGACCGGCCCCCACTACCTCTATTTTGCTTCCGAGGAGATCCCCGACGGCGACACCCGCTATAAATGCGCCCCGCCCATTCGAGACGACAAAAACCGGCGAAACTTACTCCAGGCGCTGCAGAACGGCGACATCGATCTTGTGGCCACCGACCACTCTCCGAGCACCCCGGATCTCAAAGAGTTGGACTCCGGAGACCTCCAAAAAGCCTGGGGCGGCATCTCGTCATTGCAGCTTCTGCTCCCCGTGTTGTGGACCGCGGCCAGAAAGCAAGGCGCTACTATCACCGACATCGCCCGGTGGACCAGCAGCGCCCCGGCCCAACTCCTCGGGCTCCAGGATACCCTCGGCACAATCGCCCCCGGACGCCCGGCCAATCTGGTCGTCTGGGACCCCGACAAGGAATTCACCGTCGACGCCGACCAGCTTCA
>SKNI01000171.1 GCA_007120615.1 Myxococcales bacterium
GGGAACGGTCAGATCCTGACAGCGGCGCGCCAGATCGGGAGCGGTGGTAAAGCGGTGGCGAGGATGACGGGCGGCCAGCCCACGGAGATCGTCGACCTCGGGGGCGATGATAGAGAGGGGGCGTCCCTGTTGGGTCAGAAGTGTCTCGAGGCGATCCAGGGCTTCTGGTCCGACCAACAGAGTGTCCACCTGGGAACTCTCCAGGATCGCGAAACTCCTCTGGGGAGGATGATGAGGGTCGATGGGTACGAAGCCTCGACCGGTCGCCAGGATCGCAAGCGGTCCGAGATAGCTCGTCAGGCTGCCGGAGCTGAAGAGGCCGATCAACTTCTGGTGGGTCAGACCATTGTCGGTGATGGTGCTGGCCAGAGAGCCGGCGAGGGCAGCCAATTCTTGGTAGCTCCAGCGCTGTTGAGGCAGATAAAGAGCCGGCCGTTTTGGATAGCGCTGAACGGATTCAGCAAAGCCACGTAGCAACGATGGCATAGGGTTCCCTCCCAGGTTTTTAGGTGTCGATGCGTCTTGTGGAAAATATGATCACCGGCTCGCAGAAAGTCGAGCCAACGTCAACGATGTTCATCGGTTGTGGGCGGGGATTACTTCTCTTCGACTCCGATCATCATCGCCAGAAGCATTCCCAGAAGCGAGCTCATTACGGAGAATAAATAGGGAGTGGAGATAAAAACCATGCCCATGATCACGGCCAGCGCCAGCAAGGCATAGAGGCGATAGCGAAGAGCAACACCCAGCACCAGCAAGCCCTCTCCGATGATGGCCATTCTGGAAAATCCGGTTGCCAGTCGGCGCACTCCTTCTTCGGAAAAGGAATCGCGGAGCCAGCTATAGATAAAATAATCTTTCTGCTGAAAATAGATGTCGTGGAGGACCTCACCGCTCCAGTAGGTCGGGGTCAATTTCCCGATAAATCCCCCCAGAAAAATTACGGCGATCATGGCTTTTGCGAGCCAGCGGGCTTCTTGAGGGAATTCCCGGTCGTCCCGCTCGGAATTGAAGGCCATCCACAACAGCCAGATCGATACCCAGAAAGAGGTGGTGAAGGTGGCGTCATTGAAAAAGTGGATATGAGACAGACAGATAAGCGAGGAGACGCACATGATCGCGGCTGCCAGAAGTGCTTTTTTACGGGTCAGTCGGATCAACAGGGGTATGATCAGGAGAGGAAGGGCGTAAAAGAAGATGGCGACGCGGCTATCGAGCATCAGCTGGGGAAAGAGACCGTGACTCAATGGAGCCGAGAGTCCGCCCCAGAAGTGGACGGCGAAGACGTGAACTTTCCAGAACCATCCCAACAGCCAGAAACAGGCCGTGGTGATAAATATTTTGGGAAAGTTGACAGACACAGAAGTGCTCCTCAGGGACATCGGGGTTGGGCTTCTTCGGGGAAGAGGGTCTCCGATAATTCGAAGAGCTCCAGAACCACCAGTCCGTCGATTTCGGGATCGACGGCCATTCGGTGAGCGCTGGTGACACAGGTGTTTCGATAGGTGGAGCGGGCCCAGATCTCTCCGGTGAGATCGTGGCGAGCGACCCGGCTGGGGGTGAGGTTAAAGGTCACCTCCCGAGGCGTGTAGTGGTTGACGCGGTAGTGGAGAACCGGCGGCTCTTCATCCCGGGTAAAGCCTACTCGCCATGCTTCATTGTCGAAATTATACATCTTCGGGACGGTCTGAAGGAGCACCCAGGCGGCGTAATGCTCGGTGGTAAGATGCATAGTATTCATCACCGCTCGCTGCAGGGGAGGGGCAAGTCCCATGGCGACGATAAAAAGAGTCATCAACGCCTGGAGTCCGGAGACGATCCAGAAGGAGCGGCCGCGATGGTATGGTTTCTTCTCGGTCATCGGAGGCATCTTGGCTGCAAAAAGTTGATCATTTGCTCTTTTCGATCAGGGGAGCTGCGAAGTGAAGTTGCATATCCCAGGGGAACCGAATCCAGGTATCCTGAGTGACCTCTCGGACGCAGAGATCGACAAGGGAGCGGCCCTCCGGCTTTGCGTATACGGTAGCGAAGAACGCGTTGGGAAGCATCGCTCGAATGACCTCGGCGGTGGCGCCGGTGTCGACCAGGTCGTCGATGATGAGCATATTGGTGCCGTCGCCGTCGGCTTCTTTGATCACCCTGACGGCTGCGGCCTGAGCCTGGGCCTGGTCTCCCTCGTAGCTGGCCACGCAGACGGTGTCGACCAGGCGGATGTCTAATTCCCTGGCGACGATGGCCGCCGGGATGAGTCCTCCGCGGGTGACGGCGATGATACCTTCCCAACGGTGATCTTGCTCGAGCAAATCCCGGCATAGCAGCCGGGTATCGCGGTGCAATTCTTCCCAGGAGACAAAAAAGTCCTGATTATATCGGTCCGTCATGGGCACTCTCGAAAGCATGGGGAGTTGATGTTGGGACGGGACGCTGCAAACCTATCGGGGAGAGTCGATTTCGTCTAGTGTTGGGCCAGGTGAGGAATCTAGTGTTGGAGAGAATGATGGAAGATATGGGTTTTTTTATTATTTTCGGCGTCATATTTATCGGGTTTTTTGGCTTTCGGTTTTATCAGAAGCAGATGATCGCCGAGGCCTGGGAGGAGGCCGCGCAGTCGATGGGGTTGCGTTTTAATAAAGGTGGGTTATTCGGCAAGACCAAGATTCTCGGAAACTATCGAGGGCGGGCGGTAGAGGCCTGGATTCGTTCCGAGCAACGAAGATCAGGCCAGCACTCCACGACCATCCACTATACGGTATTTCAAGCCGGGCTTTCGAATCCGGACTGGATGGGAGTCAAGATAAGCCGGCGGGGATTTGGGGCGAAGGTGGCCTCGTTTTTCGGGGGCCAGGATATTGAGATCGGGGATAGTAGTTTTGATAAAGCCTATCGCATTCAGGGAGATCTGACGGAGAACGCGAAGTCGGCGCTAATGCGCTCGGAGGTACAATCTGAGATTCGCGGTCTATCGTCGGCCTTTGGAAGTTTTGTACTCGAAGGGGGGACTGTGCGGGTAGAAAATCAAGAAAGAGTGCGCGACGCATCCCGTCTGCAGCGCTATATTGAGCGAGTCGTCGATCGAGCGGCGAATCTGGATTCCGCGCTTTCGGAGTCCGGGGGAGCCCGTGAGGCTCGGTCGGGAGAAGACCTGTTCCCGGCGGTGGAGCCGTCGCGGGTTCCGATTCCTCAGGAGACCGGCAATAATGAGCCCCTCTGGTAATGGTACTGAAGACCACAAGAATATCATGAAAGAAGCAGTGGATTCATTTGGACGAGTTCATCGTTCGCTTCGGGTGTCGGTGACCGATCGGTGCAATTTGCGATGTCAATATTGCATGCCCGAAGAGGGGCTTCCCTGCGCGCCGAGGGCGGAGTTGTTGACCTTTGAGGAGATCGTGGTTGTTGTAGAGGTAGCGGTCTCGATGGGGATTGATCGAGTTCGGATCACCGGCGGTGAGCCCCTGCTGCGAAGAGAGTTGCCGAAGTTAATCGCGATGCTAAAGCGGGAGACCGGGGTCAAAGACCTGGCGATGACCACCAACGGTCTGCTCCTGGAGCGTCACGCCCAGGCGCTGGTGGAGGCCGGTCTGGATCGGATCAATATCAGCCTCGATTCGCTGCGTCCGGAGAGGTTTGAAAAGATCACCCGTTTTGGGTTGATGGAGAAAGCCTGGAGGGGGATCGAAGCTGCCTCCGAGGCAGGTCTGGCCCCGA
>SKNI01000274.1 GCA_007120615.1 Myxococcales bacterium
AAGGAAAGGATCACTAAAACAGTTTTCGCTAACCCGAGGGGCTTCTATGACGTATTTCACAGCCATAGTGGAGCGAAAAGTGCCCCCTACTGTCAAGGTCAATTCTGTAGAATCTCCAGGTGTGATGAAATAAGAATGTGCCGAAATGTGGTTTCAGCGGTTTAATTCCGGGGTCTGCCCGCAATGAAGCCGAGTTAACAGGTGTCGGATCTAAACGGGGATGGCACCTGGGATCGCGCAAGATTCTACTTTACTCGCTGAGAAGGTGTCTAGAATTGAATGCATCCAAAGAGAGACCGGGGAATCCAACGGTTATAGAGGGCAGTCAAGCGCTCTATTTCTGGTCGATGCGGTAAAGGTCGTCTGCTTTTTTGGTCGACCGGTCAGGATCCTGAAATTGTCGGAACTTGATTGCGGCAACAATTTCCGCTACTCGAATCGTCGCCGGGGCACCCCTCCGGGTTGTAACAGTTCGTTTCTGAACACGAGAAAGATATATGTCATTGGTTGAATGGACACTGATTTTAGCGATTTACGCCCAGATGGCCGCGGGCGGCGATGTTGTGATGGACTGGCCCGAGGTAGAATTGCCGCCGATCCAACAGTCAGGCACGGCCTCCTGGTATGGAGACGGTTCCTGGCACGGCGACATCACCGCCAATGGTGAGGCCTTTGATCCGCAGCAATTTACCTGCGCACACCGCAGTCTTCCCTTTGATACGATGGTCCTGATTGAGAATCCCGCCAACGGACGACGGGCCTGGTGTCGGATAAACGATCGAGGCCCCTACGGCTATATCACCGAAGATGGGGAGTGGGATTTTGTGGTCTCCAGTTCTCCCGACATCAACTGGCGAGGAATTCTGGATATGTCGATCGCCACCGCCGAAGCGCTGGGCACCATGGAAGTGGGGTTGCAGAGCGTGCGGCTTCGATATTGGACTCGATCGCTGCCCGCCAATTTTCATCTGGCCGTTCTCAACCCTTGAGGATAGAATCGCGGCATGAACCTATTGAACACGATTTTCAAAATTTGCTGGTTGTCACTCTTGGTGATTGTATTTTCCGGATGCGCCGTGATTCAGCAGCGCTTAGAGCCGGTGGTCTGTGATTGTGAGACCGCGACCAGTTGTGAGGGCCCGGGTCTCGAGATCGCATCGGCCGTGGCTGCTCATCAGGTAGATCAAGCTCATTACCGTGCTCAACTCGGCGGAGAAGAAGCGGCCCGAGATCTGGGCTATGAATACGAGAGCGACGAACAACTGGCCAGCGATCACGATGATTCACCGTCGGAGTCGAAATCAGAGTCCGAGACCGCAGCCAGCGAGCGAGCGGAGCGGCTGGCTCGCGCAGAAGAACAAGCCCGAATCGAGCGCGAAAAAATGGCCCTGGACCCGGTCGAACCTTATCTGCCGCAGGCCCATGTGCTTCTGGAGACCGGCGAAGACCGAAGCGCCTTTGAGGCCAATTTCGGAATTGCCCCGCCCGACGACAACGCCACAGTATTTCACGGAGCCTTTCGGGCCGACGAGGACGCTACGGTAGCCATTCACCGCCCGGGTCAGGCGTTGCGGATCTATCAGGAAGGTCAGCTGCTGGCCTCCCGGGACTTGAGCGAGTACGACTCCCAGCCGGATTTGGAAGAGATCGGCGAAGAGCAAGCCCGCGTGGTAGATGTCGTGGAGGGCACCGTAGAGGTAAAGCTCATCCACGCCCGCCCAGACGACGAGGGCACCACCTATTTCGTTGGGATCTACAAGCTGATCGGCGATGAGATCGGTAGCATCTTTCATCACCCCATCGCCCGGCGCGATGAAAACGGCGCTCTGACTCGCTTTGCCGATATTCAATTTCTTCACGGCACCGATCACCGCACCATTCAGTGGATTCCCCTGGATGAAGAGGGACAGCCCGACGGAGATCCCCTGATTTATGAGTGGAATCGATGGGAAGGCGTCTACCGCATCCCTGAGCCCCCGCCGACTGCTCCGAACCGATCAACGCCTCAGTCCTGAGATCGGGCCCGTTTTAGCCTTGTCTCCGATAAGTCGGTGCGCTACCTTCAATAGAGCTTATACAGCTTACAACCCATCAGATTCCTACCCTCCGGGAGGCCGCCAGTGGTCTTTAACGTTCGTTGCTATAAATGTGGAGAGAACGAAGTACGACTGGTCCTCGGAGGCCGAGCCATCATCCACGCTCGATGCCATGGTTGCGATTCCAACTTATTGGCGGAGATCATGGAATTGGAGGCCGAATGCGAAGCACGGCGGGCCGAGGCCAACTCCTTAGAGGGACCGGGCACCTGGGCCGGAGATGAGGAATACGATGACGGTCCGTCCACACAGACAATGGCCGTGGGCGACCTCGATCTCAACGACTCGGAAGAGGCAATCCCGGTCAATCATTGATCGAACCGGTACGATTCCACCCCAACATTAAAATCAGTCTTATTTCGAGACTTCTTGGTCGTTCTCATTGTGGAGGACGACCTTTTTTGTTTCACCGTTCCAGTGAAGCGTCATCTTCGAGCTGGCTCCCCCGTCGAGGAGAGCCTGCGCGGTGGTCTCCACGAGCAGTCGATCCACGACGGCTTCGACGTCTTTTGCTTTCCGGGCCGATCGGACCTCTTTCTCCACGTGGTCTCGAAGTTCCTCGGTGAAAGAGACCTCGATATTATACTCGCTCTTCATATTCTCGATGAACCGATTCAGAATCGAATCCAGAAATGCGATCGCCCCATTCTCGGAGTCCTGAGAAAGGTCGCAGAAAGGAATGACCCCGTCGACGCGCTGACTCAATCGATTGGCCAGGGGAGTGTCGGCGATGCTCTGAAGGATTCGGTCACTTCCCTCTTCGACGGCGCCGAATCCGATGGTTCCGGTGGACGCCTGGTCGGCGATGCTCAACGTCAGAACGAAGACGGCGTTGGTGGCGTCGGCTCGATGCCCGCGGGTGTCGGCCAATTCACCCTCCTCGATGAAGCGCAACAGGCGCTCCTGAATTCGGGGGTGTGCGGCGTCGAAATCTTCCAATAATACGACGCTGCTGGGGCGACGCCTCAGCGGGGTGACCAGCATATCGACGTCTTCATACCCCACATATCCCGGAGGGGAACCGATAAGGCGACTCAAGGCGTGGGCCTCCTGGTAATCGCTCATATCGAGGCGAATCAGGGCTCGCTCATCGTAGAAGATCTCCGTGGCCAGCGCCTCGGCGGCCGTCGCCTTTCCAACCCCCGAGGGACCGACGAAGGCCAACACCGACAAGGGTCGACGACGGTCAGCGTTTTTCAGTCGGCTCGACACCAATACCCGGGCGATTTGAGACATCGCGGCGTCCTGGCCGATGATGGAGTCTCGAAGTCGCTTCTCCAGATCAACCCACCAGGAGATCTCACCGCGCAGCAGGCGCTCCACAGGGATTGACGTCTTCAGATGAACCTGATGCGCCACCGCTGCTCGGCCGACACGGACCGGCTTCTTTATCGCCTCCTTCTCTTCAGCCAGAGATTCTTCAGCCAGGGACTCTTCCGCCAGGGATTCTTCATCCAGACCGTGCTCTACGATGATCTTCTTCTCCGATCCCCCGGTCTCAGGCTCCTGGTCGGGGTCATGATCGTGGTCGTCGTCGTGACTCAGGCGATTGACCCGGGCGATGCAGGCGTCCATGAGAAGTTTTTTGGCTTTATCAGGGAGTCGCTGCTC
>SKNI01000374.1 GCA_007120615.1 Myxococcales bacterium
AAAGACCGGAGTCGGCGCCGAAGACCTCTCCGACGAACACCCTGCCACCGACGGTTCGCTGGAAACTCCTGCTGAATGACGTCCGGCTCTTCTTTTTGGGAGAGCTTACGACCCGAGGAACGTATCATGAGCGCCACATCTTCTCTCGACAGCCCCAAGCCGCTGTTGAAGATTCGCAACCTGAAAAAACATTTCCCCATCAAAAAGGGAATCCTCAATCGATCCGTGGGCGCCGTAAAGGCCGTCGATGGGATCTCTTTTGATGTCTACCCCAACGAAACCGTCGGGCTCGTGGGTGAGTCGGGCTGTGGAAAGACAACGGCGGGCCGCTCCATCTTGCGACTGCTTGAACCCACCGCCGGAGAGATCATCTTTGGGGGAAAAAATATCATCAACCACGACCCCGAACAGATGCGGGTGTTGCGCCGAAACCTCCAGATCATCTTTCAAGATCCCTACTCCAGTCTCAATCCCCGGATGACCATCGAGGATATCATCGGCGAAGCCATCGAGTTTCATAAGATCGCCACCGGTGATGCGGTGCGCACGATGGTCGAAGATCTTCTGGAACGAGTCGGGCTACAGCCGTCCTATATCACGCGCTATCCCCACGAATTCTCCGGCGGCCAGCGCCAGCGAATCGGAATCGCCCGCGCACTTGCGTTGAACCCCGACTTTATCGTCTGTGATGAGGCGGTCAGCGCCCTGGACGTCTCGGTTCAGGCCCAGGTCATCAACCTCCTCCTCGATCTTCAGGAAGAGTTCAATTTAAGTTATCTCTTCATCGCCCACGATCTCTCTGTAGTCCGCCACATCTCCGACCGCATTGCCGTGATGTATCTGGGTCAAATCATGGAACTCGCCGAGTGCGATGAGCTCTTCGCCAACGCTCTTCACCCCTATACCCAGGCGCTTCTGTCGGCCATTCCCATGCCCAACCCTCGGCGAAAGGCCAATCGGATTATCTTAAAGGGCGACGTCCCCTCACCGATGAATCCCCCCTCGGGGTGTCGCTTCCATACCCGTTGCCCGGCCCGCTACGGCCCCTGCGACAAAGTGGCCCCTCGGACCGTGGAGGTCGCTCCCGGTCATCAAGTCACCTGCCACCTCTATGATAAAAAATACGCCCCCACCGATCCGGAAGTGTGGAGACGGCTGCCCACACCGCCGAAGTTGGAGTCCGATACTGACCTGCCTCCCGGTGTGGCCGAAGTCATCCGTGAACTCACTCCCTCCGACGAAGTGGGCACTACCCAGACCGAGGACGTGGAACGTGATGAAAGTGCCGTCGGTGTTGAAGAATCTTCCCCGGAGTCGATCGATGACTCCGACCCAAAAGAGCACGAAACCCAAGAGACCAAGAACCAAGAGGTAGACCCCGACTGCAAGGAGTCTGTAGCAGACCGCCTCTACAACGAGGTTTCTGATAAATTATCTGGTAAGTTCGAGGACATGGATGAGAGCAAGTAGCCCATTATCTTGACACTCCCCATTCCCTCTGCGACCATCGCCTTCGTATTCGATGTCAACTGGTGAATCCGATGACAGGATTGCTTGCGTTCCCTGAAATCGCCGCCGTTGATATCTCACGCCCGCACTCTCCGCGTTTGAGTGCGGGACCCCAATTGGTATCAACTTCTTCATGGAGGATCTGCCCCTTATGTTCAGCGTAACCATAAGCGAAAAAGGCGGGCAGCAATCGAAACACGACTTTGCCAAGTCGGAAATCACCATTGGTCGGATGAAAGGCAATGATATTGTCTTACCGAAGAGCAACGTATCGAAGCAGCACACACGCATCTCCATGCGTGATGATGGCTTTTTCGTCGTTGATCTCAAGAGCACCAACGGTACCTATGTGAATGGGCGAAAGGTCACGGTGGAACAGCCCATCGGGGAAACCGACAAGATTTATATCGGGGACTTTATTCTGCAATTGCAGAAGCAGGCGCAGCGCGCCCCGGGTGGACCACCACGTCCGCCACAGCCCCCTCCGGCGGGTCCCGGACCAGGCGGCTCCAGCCCAACCGGTGGACCTGGTGGTGGAAGACATTTCCCCACCGTCATGGACGGCCCCCGAAACGATTCGGGCCGACCGGGAAGCTCTCCGAACCAGAGCGGAATGGGTCAACCCTTCCAACAGCAGCCTGGCCAACAGCCTCAGCAGCCGCGCCAGCGGCAACCGTCGGCGGCCGGAGCATCCCTGGGCCAACAGCCCCAGCCACCTCAGCCGGGCCCCCAGGCCGACAACACTCCGATCCCCGGGGCCCAGGAAGATCTCCGCAAGACCACCGGTGATCCCGGGCCCCCCATTGATTTCGGCGCCGATCTGGAGCCCCTCGACGATCTGGACGTGGCCACCAAGGAGCCATCTTCTCCAGGTCATCCCCGGGCCAATATGGGCAGCCAGCCCACGCCCGGACCTTCACCGTCACCGGTAACGCCTACACCTGCTCCGCCTTCTGCCGGCACTTCGTCTCCCGATGTCAGCCGACCCTCCCCCACCCCCGGCCCCGGTCCGGCGTCCCAGCCGCATATGCAACCCATGGCCGACCGAGCCAGCTCTCTGGGAGCGCGGGCTCTTGCCGCTCAAAAGCCACTGGATAACGAGTTCGACGAAGAATTCCACCGCGCCCAGCAGGATGTGGCCCGAGTATTCTTTGAATCCGTCTCCGCCGAGGAACTCCCCCTGGAGTATCCGCTGCCACAGGGAGCGGACCGAACGCGGCTGGAAGAAGCGGTGGCCGACTCCATCAACACCGTCTCTCCTCAGGTCGACCGACAGGCGTTGACCGAAGCGGTCACCAAAGAAGTTCTCGGGCTCGGAGCCCTGGAAGATTATCTCGATGACGACACTATCCAGTCGATTTACATCAACGCCCACGACCGAGTCGTGCTTCGCCGAGATGGAAATCTTGTGGTCGCCAGGCGGGCCTACGGCCATCCGGCGCTCCTCGACGCCGCCGCCCGGCGGCTTCTGGGTCCCCAGGAGATCATGCCGATTTCCGATGAAGTTCGCTTCAGCGATGGTACCAGAGTTCATATCCTGATGCCGCCTCTGGCGGTCGACGGACCGGCTCTGACGGTGCGTAAACCCAATCGATATTTCCCCTCTCTTGGACAACTGGCCGAAGAGGACGTGATGTCTCCTGGGATGGCCGAGTTTCTGGAACGGGCCGTGGAAGCCGCTCGCTCCATCGTCGTGGCCGGGCCCACCAGCTCAGGCAAATCAACCCTGCTTTCGGCCTTAACAGGCGCTGTTCCGCCGTCAACCAGGCTTATCGCCGTGGAGCAGCACAGCAATCTTCCACTCCCTGAGCCGTCGTTTATTCGCCTGGAGGCCAGCCCCTCGTCGGGCTTTGACCTGCGATTTCTGCTGAGCAACGCCGTCGCCATGCACCCCGAGCGTATCGTCCTCGACGAGTGTCGGGGAGCGGAGGCCTATGAATGGGTCACCGCCGCCGCCAGCGGAACGGAGGGCAGCATGCTCACCCTCCACGGAACCAGTGCCATCGACGCCCTGGGCCGACTGGAAAGCATGTGCTTACTTGGCGCCGCCGACATCTCACCGCGAGGACTTCGAGAACAGGTCGCCCGTTCCGTTGATCTGGTCGTGATCCTCAATACCACGGCCGACGGAGGATTCCGGATCCACCAGATCGCCGAAGTCCAGGGCGTCGACCT
>SKNI01000284.1 GCA_007120615.1 Myxococcales bacterium
ACGCATGGCCCGCTGGCGAGTTTTGGAGGACTTAAACCACGTCGCCGCTCAGGTCGAAGATCGCGATCCTCTGCCCTACGACTGTACCGGGCCGGGCAACGGAATGTGGATCGTTGAGGCCTATGAAGCCTCCAACCGAGGGCAGCGCGTCGCTCTGGTCCTCTGTGGCACAGAGACCCGCAGTGGGACTTGCCGGGATGACTCTCAATCTCAACTCTTCTGGGTCGCCCTGAGAACCGAAGATCGCCAGAACTGGACCATCGATCGATCTCACGCCGTCTTCGAGCAACCCCTCAACCAATGTCCTTTTGAAGCGATCCAGGACCAACCCCGATACCGCGATTTCTCACTCCTTCCCCTGGACGTGGTGGGATCTACCGTATGGGGAGTTGGATGGCATATGGAGCGTGATGAACCTGGACAGATGATCCGGGAAGCGGGCGTCACCTTCGTCGATCCCCGAGCTCCGGACTTCGCGGTCGGTCAGACCCCGCTGCAGAAAACCCGGGCATTCGAAAACTCCTTAACCCATCAATCTAGCAAAGTCTTCTTCACCGATCTCAACGACAACGAGTCGATGGATATCTGTGAAATCGAGGAGGTCCTCGAGCATCGCTGCCAGAGTTTTAACTCCGACTGCAGTACCGCGCCACGAGCTCGAGAAGTTCTGGTCCATTTTAAGACCTGGAACGCGGAGCGAAATCGCTTCGAGGACAGTCTCCTTCATCAACACCCTCGATGTCGGGGATCGACCCGTTTCTCCGACTTCGACGGCTACCAACTCATCCTGGTCGAAGATCGTCTCGGCCTTTTGCCCTCGCGAACTCAATAAGTCTTATCAGCTATACCCACCGGGGCTGTGATGAGATTCCCAGGCGCCAGCGCCCTTCTTATCGTGGCGTTGACCCATCTCCACATAATGCACAGCAGACATCTGGATTCGTTGACGCTCTTCCGGGGTCAACTCTCGCTTGATTCGTCCCGGCGAACCCATCACCAGACTCCCCGAAGGCACTCTCATCCCCGGCGGAATCAACGCTCCCGCCGCGATCAGACACTCATCTTCGATCACCGCCCCGTCTAAGATAATTGACCCCATTCCGATCAGGCATCGATCCCCTACCCGACATCCATGCACAAGCGCCCGATGTCCCACCGTTACATCATCGCCGATATAGGTCGGATATTGTCCGCTGGTCACGTGGATCACGCTGAGATCTTGAATATTGGTGCGGGCCCCGATCACGATGGGACAGACGTCTCCGCGGATCACCGCGTTGTACCAGATACTGCTCTGGGGCCCGATCTCTACATCACCGATCACCCGGGAGCCGGTGGCGATGAATACATCGTCTCCGACCTTGGGAAAGGTCCCCTCAAAATCAATGAGTCGTGGTACCGACATGCTCCACCTCCGCTCTGAAGAGACGCCTTGCGCCTCGTCCTCCTGCTGCGAAGATGGAGCGTCGGTGCGGTCAGTCTTCTTCAAATAATTCGCCGTATTTATCGAGTTTGCCGAGGACGTCATCGTCGTCGCCGTCGATGTCCTCAGCTTCTTCTTCGCCTTCGTCTTCGTCTGCTTCTTCGCTGTCGACTTCATCCTCATCGAAGTTGTCGTCGGCGCTCTTTTGGGCGTCAACATCGTCGCCGAAATCATCGCCGTCGTCCTCGACCTCTTCTTGTACCTCGACCTCAGACTCTTCTTCGACCACTGAATCGGCCTCGGACTCCTGGTCCCAGCCCGACTCCGGGGGCTGCTCCTCTACCTGCGGTTGTGCCGGCGCCGCCTCGACGTCTTCTCCCAGCCCCGACGCTCCATGAGTGATCGGGTCTCTAAGAAAGAGCACTCCTGAGCGCTTATCCAGAATCGCCAAAACCTTCTCGGCCCCGTAGACATCGGCGATGATCGCCTCTATCGAATCGTATCGATCTTCCTCTCGATCCATCGACATTCGGTCGAAGATATCATCCAACGCCCGGGGAATGTCGGGGAAGAAGCTCGACGGCATCGGCGAACGGCGTCCGGGAACCTTCCCGGTCAGCATCTCGTACAACATAATCCCCAGCGAATAGATGTCGCTCTTTATCGTCGCCAGGTTGGGGTCCTGAAACTGCTCCGGACTCATATAGGCCACCGAGCCCACGCCCACATATACCTGATTACCCCGGCCGCCTTCCCGCTCCACAATCCGCGAGATTCCAAAGTCCGTGACCATCGCATTTCCAGCCTGATCCAAAACCACGTTCTCCGGCTTCAGGCTCCCGTGGACCACTCCCTGATCGTGGGCGGTGTTGAGGGCATGGAGGATCTGCAGAAAATACTTCAGCGACACCGCCAGCGGAGGCCTCTCTCCGTGCTCGATCAGGCGACGAAGATTGCCATTGGGTGCGAGCTGCATCACCGAGAATGGAAACTCCCCGGAGGTGTCCACGTCCACAAGCTGAATGATATTGGGATGGAGCAGCGATGCCTGGGTTTTGACGATCGAGCGAAATCGCTCCAGAATATCGTCGCGCTGGACCCCGGCAAAGACGCTGAAGATCTCTCGGATCTCCTTGATCGCCACCTCTCGGTCCAGACGAACCTGGCGCCCTCGATACACCGTACCGATTCCACCACTTCCCAACTCTTCAATTCGTTCGAATGCTTCTTCATTCATCGAGCTACCTTGCGTCGAAGTCGACCAACCCGGTTCAGCGACCGGAGCGTTACTTTCATAATTCATCGGTTCCTCTTTCACCACGGGCTCTTTTGCCGCTGCGGCCTGACCGGGGCCAATCTCCCCACCGGTCTGAACCTCCTCCTGCTGCGGCGAGCTAAATACGTCGATTCCCGAACTCTGGGCTTTGTGCTCCTCGTGGTTTTCATCCTCCTCAAAAGAGGTTCCATCCAGCGCGGAGTTCATCTCGTCGGCCATCTCATCGAACATCTCGGAGAAGGCGTCTACTTCACCTTCGCCCTCCCCGTCTTGCTCCTCGGTGATATGATCGCCGAAGGCTTCCTGCGCCGGTGCCCGCAGATCCTGGGGCCGACTTCGAATCTCTTGACCTTGAGCCGTCACGCGCATCTCGTCGCTGATCCGGTCATAGGTCACATACGAAGCTCCCTCCAAAAAGCGGATATAGCTCAACAGATGCAGCCGCAGGCTGTCGGAGACTTGACGCTGCACGCTTTCATAGGATGCGCTTCCCTGACTATCCACCTGGCCATCTACGGCGCTGATAATTAGCACGAGATCATCGACGATATCCCCGAGAACGAGGGGCTCCTCGCTGGTCATATTTCTCCTGGGGTTAACCCACACCGAGCGGTGTGGAAGAGCATTAGACGGCTACCACAACGAAGTCGCAGGTTAACCCACCACCGGTCACCACGCAATAAACTTCCCGCCTCACCTATAATACGTAGCTTAGGCCCACCATCAACGACATGGAATTGCCCTCCAGAAAGGTCACCCGAAACTGACCAAACGGGCGCAGTGGGCCGTCGAGTTCAAAGGCCGCGCCCGCAAGAAGGTTAAATCCCAGATCCGTATTGGACTCCGAACTCCAGGTCCCCTGCGAGGAGCTGACGTTGTTTTTTACATAGATCATCGCCGGGCCCACCCCGGCGTAGGGAGTGACCGGGGCGTCTAACTCCAGGTTGATCAGAGCGTTCACTTCGAATTGAAGGACCGTG
>SKNI01000131.1 GCA_007120615.1 Myxococcales bacterium
ATTCTCTCATCTTCTCCTTCGGCGGTGGGCTCATTGGCGTCCACAGCCACCGTGGGCTTTAATCCGGACTCCGAATGAGATCCGGTGGGTGGCTGAAGCACATGCGTAGAGACCTGAAACCAGACACCTGGAACCAGCATCTTGCCCCGTTGCGGAGAAGCCGCTCCTCCTCCGGTATGCCCTCCGATGAGGACCCCTCGATCGTGCTCGATCATGCGATGGGCGAAATAATTGGAGGCCGAGTAGGTCCGCCGATCCACCAGAACGACCACGGGTCCATCAAAGGTCTTTCCTCGGGACGGCGCTTTGAGTTCCCGGTGTAACTCCCCGTGGCGGTCGACCAATTTAAAGGGCTCCGCTTCCTCTTCGATCAGACGTCCAAAGAGTCCGTCAGTCACCGAGGGATACCCCCCGCCATTGCCCCGCAAATCGATGATCAAACCCCGACTGTCCAACGATTCATTGATCCCCTCATCGATTTTTTCGAGATCATCGATAAAACCGAAGGTCTCCAATTTCAGATAGGCATAATCACCGACGATCGTGACCTGAGGTTCGGCAAAAAAGGAGCGGCGATCCATCCGGACCTCTTCCCCGCTCTTCATGGTCAGAGTCAGCGAAGTACCCTCCTCGCCGCCCAGAACCTGGGTCAGCCCCGACAACCGGGCCTCTCCCTCGATGCCGGTCTCCATCGGCCCCCCTGCCTGACGAAGCACGACACCGGCATCGATGCCGTCTACGGCGATGATCGTTTGCCCCACCAGCTTTTGAAACCGATCCTCATCGCTGGAGCGGACCACCAATTGCCCGTTTTTCTCCTCCACATCCACCGGGGCCACGCCCGGATTTTGTAATCCCCGCCGTTCGATTCGGGTATGGCCATCTCTCAACGATGAAACAGCCTGACTCAACTCTGCGACAAATACATCATCGGCGGAGTCGGCCTCCAGAGTCTTTCGCAACTGCCCGGAGAACTCATTGAGATCGACCTGCTTATACTCGGCAAAGGGAAAGGTCTCCACCACCATCAACTCGATCTCGGAGACCATGCACTGGCGGACCTCATCGTCGAGGGGAAACTCCCCACAGGCTGTACTACTCCCGCATCCCCATGCTCCCAACGCCAACCCCACTCCCAGCGTCATCACCACAAAAAACGTAGAATAATTCGTCCTATTCATCCCCCCCCCTAAAGAAAAACAGAGCTCTGCGCCGCGACCTTACGCCCGCTACCGCTTCCCGATGCGGCGATCCCCACTACGATACATTTTGCTTAGTTATGTTGTTGTGCCACAAGAATTGTAATCACCGATCCCGCATCTGGCATCTCTGAGAGTCAATACTCTCAATCCCAGCGGACCTCCCGGCGCACATCATCTTCATAGGCATCGGCCAGCTTGCGGGCCAACTCTTTGACGGTGTCGTCGATCGTATCGGGCGTGCGAAGCTGAATCACAACGAAGAAATCACCCTTCTTGCCACCCCGACGAACGCCCATTCCCTTCAGACGCAACTTGGCTCCCGAATGAACCCCTTCGGGCACCGTGACCTTATATTCTCCCCAGGGAGTAGGCACGGTCACCTTGGTGCCCTCTACCGCCTCGGCGATCGTCACGGGCACATCCATATAGAGATCCATATCCTCACGACGGACCGTGGGATGGTCTTGAACTTTGATCTCCAGAAATAAATCCCCGGGTTGCCCTTTTCCGTACTGGGTCTGAGGCGCAGGACTTCCCTTTCCCTTCAACCGCAGCCGCTCACCGTCTCGTACTCCCGCCGGAACCCGAACCTTTAAGGCCCGCCCCTGCAACGCGAGCTCCATCTCCCCTCCCTCGATGGCCCGCACAAAATCCAATTGAATGGTGGCCGTTAAATCCCGTCCCTTCAAAGGTGTCTGAAAGCCACCAAAGTCCGTATAATCACTGGTATCAAAGGGACTTCGCCCACCGAAGATATCACCGAAAATATCCTGAAAATCAGCCCCCTGGGTCCCCCCTCCTCGTCGATAGACCCGACGACCTCCCCCTGGGCCCGAGCCCTGCCATTTCTGATATCGTCGGGCCTGTTCCGGATCAAACCCTTCTCGAAGCCCCTGCAAACCGAACTCGTCGTAGATCTTTCGCTTCTCCGGATCACCGAGAACCTCAAAGGCCGCCGAGGCGTGCTTAAACTTCTCCTCCGACTCCGGATCATCGGGATTGACGTCGGGATGGTATTTGCGAGCCATCCGTCGATAAGATTTTTTTATCTCATCGCGTTCAGCGTCGCGGCTTACCCCCAGGATTTGATAAAGATCGCGCTCCATATCGGTTTGCACTTGCTAATTGAAAATGTTCACAGGTCCCACCTTATATATGAAACCTGACCGCAACGGACGCCATTTCATGATTCAAAACTAGGCTCGATAAAGCCCTTTCCGAGATTTTCTCGATTTCGTCCCTGACGACCGATGGACCAGCCCGATGACGATCCTCTCTCGGAGGGATCGGGAGCTTCCCGCTGGGCGCGCTGATGAAGAGGTACCGCAAACGAGGTACCTCCCGCCGGCAGCCCGACACCTTCCGGCAAATACCCCAGAAGTCCCAGGATCTCCGGCTGGTCCCGGACCTTCTCCGCGGCGACGGCCAGAGCCTGAACCCACTCTTCCATCTTCACCCCGTGAGCCCGAAGCGCCGATAAGATCTCACTCTCCTCCGGATTCGTCCGCACTCTCAGTTGAATCCGAGTGCACTCCAACACCTTCGCCAATAAGGTCTGGCCCCGCACGATGAGATCCATGAGCGAGCGCCGCCGTGGATAGGCCGCTTCCACCCGTGGATCGGTGCGCAATACTCCCAGCGTCCGAAAGGCCGAGGCGATCGCCGTGACCGTATGATCGGCCGAATGAAGCCCGTGGTCGAGGGCTCTCTCGATAACCTCTGCATCATCAACCCGGTCTCGCAGGCCAAAACGCACCGTCTGCAGCCACATCTCCACTTCACTGACTGCCTGATGCACGTTATGGGCTGCGATCCGATCATCGCCCTCTTCAAATACCCGACGATCCACAAGATTCTCACCCTCGATGACCAGCTGTCGGCCCTTCTGAACCTGATCTTTGGTCAACCCCACTTTGCTCATCGCTTCCCGCACATCGGGGGTGGCGTCCCAGGTTTGCACGGCCACGAAAATCTGGCCCATCAGGCGATAAAATGGCATCGTCATCGCTTACCTCACTTTACTGTCTTTTTGTAAATCAAATCGGTCGCGCGCCACCATATCCCAAGGCTCTCCACCGCACAAGAAGGCCCACATGGCGAACGTCCTCGTCCGCATCGACCAAAAGGCGCTTTTCTTTTCATGCGGACGGGGACGTCCGCGCTCCGACAGGTTTCGTGCGCTCTCGGTCAGATATTAATCTTTACCCTGGGCGTCGCAACTCCCAACCGGAGTAATTTCTGGGCGACCATCTGGATCATCACAGGAGCACCGCTCAGATAAACGAAAGCGTCCTCCATCTCGGGATGGTAATAATCAAACGCGTGCTGCACGTATCGAAATTCAAGCCGGCCCCCTTTTTGCTCTTCCACCGCCCGGTAGACCTGCACGCCTTGACTCTCCCAGCTGTCTAACAATTTCTGGTAGGCAAAATCTTCCCAATCGACCTCTCCGTAATACAGGACCATCCGCCGTGGCC
>SKNI01000418.1 GCA_007120615.1 Myxococcales bacterium
GAAGTGCTCACCGAAGACGCCGACGACGTCGCCACGAGACTCCATCATTTCGGCGGACTTTTTATCGGAGAGAACGCCGCCGAGGTACTCGGGGACTACGGAGCGGGCCCCAATCACACTTTACCTACGGGCGGAACGGCCCGTTCTCAGGCGGGGCTTTCGGTCTTCGATTTCTTGAAGATCGCAACCTGGATGCGCATTGATGACCTCAGGGAAGCCGCTCCCCTGGTAGAAGACGCCGTCGCCCTGGGAGAAATGGAAGGACTCCAGGCCCACGCCCGAAGTGCGGCGCGACGACGTGAGAGCTCCGACGACTGAAAGAGGTGCTCTGATATGTCACAAGAGATATTATTTGACGCATCCGGACCCGACGGCGCAGACGCTCGCGACGGATCCAACGGGCGGGCTGGGAGTCGTGGCGGGCGCGGTGGCGATGGACTGGACGCCACAAATGCTCAACCCGGGGGCTCGGCGGGTCAGATACGACTGGTGCTCGGCTCGTTGGCCGGCGGGGCGAAAGAGGGCGCAGTGAGCCTTCAAGCTCATATCGATGATGCCCACGGAGTCAGGGAAGAGCGGGTTTTACAATACGAGCCTTCAGAGATGCCCACGATTCGCCTGCGAGCCCGGGGCGGCGACGGGGGAGACGGCGGTGTCGGTGGAGATGGCGGAAGCGGCGGGCGAGGCCGGTCGGGGTCGAATGCGACCCGGAGTCGCTCCGGAACCAATGGCGGTCCTGGCGGTGACGGTGGCGATGGAGGTCATGGTACTTCGGGTCGAAATGGCGGCGACGGTGGACAACTCGCGGTGGAACTCGCGGATCGCGACACCTACCTGCTGATGGCCGTGGCCGAGGCCGAAGCGCCGCAATCACTGGTGGCGCCTGGAGATGGTGGTAAACGCGGGGCGCACGGTGTCGGTGGTCGCGGAGGCCGAGGCGGTCGCGGTGGCAGCTCCCACTCCTGGACCACCACCGACTCCAACGGAAATACCAGGCGACGCCGAAACTCCGGCGGTAGCTCCGGTCGAAACGGGCGCGACGGGCGAACCCCGAATTTCCCCCTGTCCAACGGCGCCCCCGGATCTCCCGGACATTTTGAGATTCAGGTCGTCCGACCCGATGGGCACCGAGAGATCTACCCCAGTCGTTACGACCTCGAGATCATGAGCTTCGATTTTCTGGAGGCCCCCACCAGCGATGAAGATGGAATCTTTGAGTTCGGCGAAGTGGTCATCGTCCAGAACCTCCGGGTAAAGAATGTCGGCGCCATGCCTACGCCGGCGTATCAACGAATTCGCCTGGAGCTGGCTGCCGGAGAGTGGGTTCGACCGGTGGAAGATGAAGCCATTTTCATCGAAAAGAGTCTCTCCATCGGCGAAGAGTATATGTTCCCCGAGAGTCTCTCTTTTCGAATCGCCCTGCCGAAGTCGCCACCGGTCGGTGAACCTCGCATCGAAACCGAGCCCATTCGACCGCTGGTGTTTCAGCTCGGCCAGGAGGGGGCGGGAGTTGCGCCGTTTCGTCGACGTTTTGAGAGCGCGACCTTATCCAGGCCGCTGACGGCGCGGTTCCCCGTCGAAAATCGAGACGGCGTTGAGGCCCTTCGCTCCCTGGCCCACTCCGAGAGGACTCGTCAACTCTTTGAGATTCACAACGTCTCCAATAAACCCCTGGGGGAGTCATCGTCTCGAAAACGGGCGCTGGCGATTCAGGTCCGGTGGCAGACGGGAGAGGTCCCCGCCGGGGATCTGGTCTTTCTCGATATCGATGGAGAAGAAGTCCCGCTGGACCAAAAGATGGAGGGCTTCGACGGCTATTTCCTGCGAATCCCCAACCTCGCCGCCCGCTCCAGCGCCGTCATCGAAACCCAGGTGGGCTTTCGGGGAGCCGTCGAGCCCTATGTGAGCGCGACGTTGCGCTTTACCATCTGGATCGCTGAACTCGATGAGCCCGAAAAGTGGACCCCCGTGCAATGCCGGGATTTACAGCTTCGCCTGGAGCCCGCGTTTGCCTATCGCCCGGAATCAAAGGTCCTTCTTCTGTCCAATAATCGAACCAGACGAGGAGCTTTTACCGCCTGGTATCACCTGTTGGAGGACTCTTTTGGGCTGCCCACCGACTTCTGGAGTCTGAGCCGCTACGGCCATTTTGACCACCAGGTAGAACTGGCCGATCGGACCAACCTCCGGATTCAGGTCGAGGACCGTCTGGTCTTGGTCTTGAACCAACATTTCGAGCCCCGGGCCAGCTCCGAAACCGACCTCCCCACCGACTATATGCGGGCCCGTGACTTTCGAGAGAGCGCCACCGGCTATAATACCCGCTATCTCATCGTCGGAGAGAACGACTTTCAGATGCAGCAATGGCTGGAACCGAACTCCGACTTTCGACTCTCCGGCAGCGACTACCCCAGCATCAAGCGGTTTCTGGAGACCGAATCAAAGTCGGCGGGCTCCTTTGTGGAAGAGACCTTCCTCGACGATATCACCATGTCTTTCGACGAAATCTCGGTGGAGGTCTGGACCTTTCCCTTCATGCGACCCGGGGTCAATCGTCTCTATCTATTGGCCAAAGAGCTTCAGAAACGACTGACGAAGCTCTTTGCCAACCGTCGCTACGTGGTCATCTATCATCATCGAGATAACCCGGAGCGCACCGGTCGTACCTGGTGCGGATTTCCCCGCTGGGATATCGGCCATATCGAGGTCCGCAGGACCCTGAATCTGGACAAAAGTGAGGCCGTCGTTCTGGAGGCCACAGACGAAGAGATCAACGACGAGTCCTTTATCACCGGCGATATGGTCCGCTATGCAGTGGGTCTTGCGCTTCCCTTTGAGGAAAAGCTGGCGCGGCTCAACTGGTTATTGCAGCAACCGGAGGAGTCGGCAGAATATGTCGATGGGACGGCGCAAATGCTGGTTCGAGCGGTGGCAGCGGAGTTGACCTCTGAGCAGGCCGCCGCTCGCGAGAGCGGCGCGCCTTTGTCTGACGACTTCTTCGAGCAGCGATTCGCCAATTTCGGGCGTTTGATGCGATTTCCCTTCTATACTCATATCCCCCAGGGCTCCGAGAAGTGGGAATTTCTCTTTCGACTGTGCGCGCTCATCGAAGCGATGACAAAAGTACAGGACGGAGGCTGGCTCTTTCGACGTCGCGATCGCCACATCACCTCCTATATTCTGGAGCAGATGGAAGGGTTTCGAAGCCGCCTCTTCGACCGATACGCCATCGATATGGAGGGCGACGTGGCCATGGATTCGATGACGGCCTCGGCCAGGATCGAAGCGGGAGTAAACGCCTTCGTGGCCGAGATCCGACGGGAATACCGAGAGCAGACCTTTCGGGAGCGGTGGCGAAATCGAATGCGCCACGTCGGCCGCCATCGATTTCAGCATCCCCGAGCCTACGATAAGCACGTCGGCCGGGACATCGACGAATGGCTCGAACCCATCGACCGAGTCTGGGACGTCCACGAGTTATCCCGCGCCCGACGCGACGAATCCAATCGCGAAGCCAAGCAGGAGGAGCTGCGCCTGCTCAACTCCGAGGTCCGCGCCGAGCTTCTGGTGCGCCCGGAGACGGCGACGATCGTGGCCAGTGAGGTTGAGGAGGTGGGTGTGGTTGAAGAGGTGGAAGAGGTTCACAAATTGGAGCGCTTTTGATTTGCGAACCGGGCCC
>SKNI01000296.1 GCA_007120615.1 Myxococcales bacterium
CTCGATTTTCTCCTCGAGTTCTACGCCTTCTTCGACCTCTTCCGGGGCCTCGCACCCCTCTCCACACCCCGCAAAGATGATCATTACGAATACGAATAGCAGTGCGGCGCACCTTCGTATCGGCTCAGAACGCGTAGATTGCCGAAAAAAACTCAATTGGTGCTGCACGATTTCCTATACTGCTTAAAGAAGTAAACCACCTGCCAACTCGAAGAAGGATAACGGTAGCCCCTCTCAATTACAAGATTTAACCAACATCATTTCTCTTTCACGTCTCTCGCCAAACCTGACCTCGAATATCCCGAGTGCTTGATGAGATTTCACCGTTTTGTTACCGTATGATGCGGCGTTTCGAAGCTTTGAATGAGTGGTAATTCGCTGAGTTTTCGTGAGCTGAGTTTTCGTGATACGCACCGCTTCACAACCTTTCCGAAGGACCCATCCATGCAAGTCCACTCCCCTGCCGGCCTCTCCAGGCGACTTTCCCCTCGATGGCTGGTGGTGCTCCTACTCCTACTGCTCCCCCTTCCTTTGATCGCAGATCCCGGCGCTTCTCCCGAAGATTCGGAGCAGGTCGAGGATCGGCCGGCCTCTCCCTTCGATGAATTTCAGCGAGGCGACGAATACGACCCTTCCGCCACGATTTCTTCGGGTGCCATGGAGCCTCGCGATGTTATTCCCCGTGATGGCATGGCAGAGGACCCGCCGGAGGACGCTGTTTCTCTTCGATTTCGGTTCGACTCCCCTACTCGCTACCGGGTCAATAATACCTCCCGAATGGGATTTGAGGACCGCCCCGGGTTTCGCCAGGTGTACAATTCGGGCCTCTCCATCGAATATCGACCGATATCTCAGCTTCAGCGCGACCTTTTCCCCCAGTGGCCGATGGAAGTCGACCTCTCCGAAGCCCCTGAGGTGGTTGGTCAACCGATTCTGGTGACGATTTCGGCCTTCTCTGCGTCTTTCGATCAACCTTTTCCTCTTCAGGATACAGCCCGGACCCATCAGCTATTAAAAGACGCCGCCTTTAGTTACCGGATCACCGACCGCGGCAATGTCTCCGACCTGCGGATTCACCCCCCCACCAGCCCGCTGGCCCGTTCCAGTATCGAGGAAGTGGTGCGACTGCTCGCCGCAAGCCACCCCCTTCTGCCCGAAGACGACGTCGAACCCGGCGATTCCTGGTCTCATACCATCTCTCTTGAAGCCGACGATGAGGGAGTGATCAAAACCCAGGAAGTCGAGCTGACCTATACCTTCGATAAATGGAGTCGCTGTGGCATCCACTTCTGCGCGGTCATTGAAGTAGACCAGGAAATTAAAGCCGCCGGTCGAATGGTGCAGTCCAATCAAGAAACGCGCAGCGCTACCGCCGGCTCCAGCACCGGGTCCTTTCTCTTCGACCCTCAAGAAGGTCGAATCATTCGCTCTCGATGGGATCTCGATGCCCAGGGAAATACGAAAGTTCTTCAGCGAACCCCGCAGGAAGTCGCTGAACTGGTCAATACAAACTTTCATCTCAACGTCACCACCGAAGTCGACTTGCTGGACCATGATGAACAGACCTACGATATTATCCCTCGGGGATCGGATTGAGTGTCCGGTCCTAATACCTTTTTTGAGGATTTTCGATGACCAGCTCTGGTAGTGAACTCGGTTTCATCGGGACGATGTTCATCCTGCTCTCCCTTCCCACCGCTGTCGGGGCCGAGGAGCCCTTATGCGAGCGGCCCTGGCCGGTGGGAGAGGTGGTCGGTGAGATCTCTGATGAGGTCATCGACGAGTCCTCGGGGCTCTCCGATAGCTGGCTCCACGACGACCGACTCTGGACCCATAACGACTCCGGCGATGAACCCCGACTGTGGGCGATGCAAAAAGACGCCACCGTCACCACCGAGGTCCATCTCATCGGCGCCGAAAACGTCGACTATGAAGATATGGCCATCGCTCCCTGTGGCGCCGATGATGATCGCCCCTGCATCTACCTGGCCGACTTCGGCGACAACCTGAGTCGCCGAGAAGAAGTGGTCATCTACCGCTTTCCCGAACCGGACCTCGGAGACGATCCGCCGCCGACCTTAGAGGTCACCGAGATCGAAACTCTGGTCTATCGCTATGCCGACGGCCCCCGCGACGCCGAAGCCCTCCTGGTTCATCCTCAGACTCGCCAGATCTGGGTCATCGAGAAGACCGGAGAGCCCATCGTGGAGGTCTTCTCGATTCCCGAGATCTTCGATCAGGAAGAGCCTCACATCGTCGAAAGCGTCGCCACCCTTGAGATCCCCGGAAATATTGCTCTTACTCGAATGGTCACCGCCGGCGATATCGCTCCCGATGGGTCTGAATTTACCTTCCGAACCTATCTTCACCTCTACACCCACTGCGTCCCGGACCTCGACGACTTCGAGACCGCTTTCTCAACCCCTGCTACCCAGCGGTCCATGAATCCGGCGACCCTTCAGGGAGAAGCATTGACCTACGACCGAGGCGATGGAGCCCTGTGGCTGACCAGCGAGAACCTCCCCGCTCCCCTGATCCGTATGCCCCCCCGAGATGAAGACGACGACGAAAACGCCGGGTCCGGTGGCGATAGTGAGGTAGACAGCACAACTCACGGCGATGATTCTTCCGATCCCGATGATGCAGGTATCGGTTCTGATGTAGATCCCGAGTCTTCCAATATCCATGACCAACCTTCGGGCTGTGCTTGTTCGTTGGCGGGAGGTCCTGTTAATAAGGAAAGTCTAATTCCCTTCGTCCTGTTCATGAGTGCCCTGGTAATTGCTCGTCACCGAAAGACTTGAGAGCCGATGACCGACACCCCCGTACATAGCGCTCCTTCTGCCGAGGCTGAGACGGCTGCACACCCGCAGCGTTCAGAGTCGTCTGCCGCTGAGAATCCGGACCCCTCCGAACTTCTCTCCGGCCGCTATCGCATTCAGGCTCCCCTCGGCGAAGGTGCCATGGGACAGGTCTACCAGGCCGAACACGTCTTGATGAAAAAGCGGGTCGCCATCAAGGTTTTGCGCCGAGAGCTGACCGAAAACGATGAGATGGTCGCCCGATTCCAACGAGAAGCCCAGGCCGCCGCTTCCCTGGATAGTCCCCATGTCTGCCAGGCCACCGATTTCGGCCAGACCGACAACGGGGCCTTCTTTCTGGTCATGGAGTATCTGGAGGGGGAGACTCTGGAATCCACGGTCAACACCTTCGGACGACTTGAGACTCCCCGGGCTCTACACATCGCCAGACAGATCGCCTCCGCCCTTCAACAGGCCCACAGCCAGGGGATCGTCCACCGCGATCTCAAACCCGAAAATATCATGCTCATTGAGCGCCAGGGCGACCCGAACTCCGTCAAGATCATGGACTTCGGCATCGCCCATATGGTGGCGAGCGCCGAGGAGAACGACGACGGCCCCGCCCGTCTGACTCGAAAAGGGATGGTCTACGGCACCCCCCATTATATGGCTCCCGAGCAGGTCGCCGGCGATACCGTCGACGCCCGCACCGATATCTACGCCCTGGGTGTCGTACTCTTTGAGATGCTCACCGGAACGCCTCCTTTTGAAGGCGAGACCATCGCCGTAATTATGGGCAAGCACGTGACCCATCCGGCGCCTTCGCTGGCATCTCGCTGCCCGGAGGTCGACTTTCCCCTCGAACTCGAAGCGC
>SKNI01000237.1 GCA_007120615.1 Myxococcales bacterium
GGCCACCGTCGCCGAGAGCCCCGTCATCTCCCGGGCCACCAGAGCCGAGAGATCTTGACCGTCATTGACGAAATAATAATTACCCGAACCCTCCACGGCCATGCCCGTCATGAGTCGCTCGTTATAATTCAGACCAAAGCCGATGCTCGTCGTGGAAACCCCGTTGTCATAGGCCTGACGACTCAAGGCCCGCAATTGATCGGGATCGGTGATCCCTCGGTTGGCGTGGCCATCGGAGAGGTGCAATACCCGGTTGATGGCGTTTTCATCGTGGTGTTTTTTGACGATCTCTACGCCCGCCTGATAGCCGTCGGAGATATTGGTGGCCCCGCTGACGCGAATTCCATCGATGATCTTGTGCATCTTCGCCCGATTGACCTCGGTAGCCTCCATGGAGTCAAACTCTACCCGGTGACCGGTCTCATAGGTCACCAGACCGAGCCGGTCGTTCTCATCGAGGGAATCCACAAGGTATTTGGCCGCCTGCCGAGCCTGCAAGATCCGCTCTCCTCGCATCGATCCGGAGCGGTCGATCACCAGCGCCAGATTCATCGGCGGTCGCTCTTCCACTTCCGCATGCAAGGCCTGCAGATTGATCGTGGCAAAGACCTCCTGGGGCTCCGCGATCAATACCTGATTGTGCGAGATCTTCGCCTCCAGCTCCACCATATGAGGGGGCAACTCCTCTTCGGCAAACGCTGTGGCGGGAAGGGTCAGCGCAGTGGTCAACAATGCGGCGAGGATAACAATGGCCGGCGATGATTTCATAATAACGCTCCGTCTCTAAAGAAGTCCGGGAGGCCTCAATGGCGAACCCGGAGAAGTGGTCTGTTCTCTACAAACGGAGCTCTTTCCAAATGGATCTAAAATAATTCCAATCCGGGAAATACTGACGTTCTCGAAGCCAGAAAAACAGTCCCCTAGCGCCACGGAATCAGCACCACGGAATCAAACTGCACAATGGAGCGCGGACGGGAACGTACGGGAACGTCCGCGCTCCTGCTACCGAACGATCAAACCGATCGATATCTTTGGGTTGAAATCGCCGTCGCCGTGCCTCTAAATTGGGCGCTCAAAATCTCTCTACCGCATCCGTTGTATAACGCACGCAAACTACGAGGAAATAGATGAAGCCAGCGCGACCAAGAATCTGCCTGGGGGCATTGTGCATCTGCGCAATGCTCGCCCTGACCGCATGCCCCGGCGATCCCGCCGACAACAGAACCGAAAACGGGGTCCCATCCTCCGGCCTGACCCTCGAGGGAGAACTCGTCCCCTCCGGAGGCCTGTCGATGAGCGAGAACTATACGCTCTCCGGCCAACTCAGCCCGGCGATGCCGAAGCAAAATAGCGCCAGCGCGAACTTCCGGCTCGAGCTGACACCAGCACCGGCCGAGACAGGCAACTAACCAGGACAACCAAACCAAACCAACGGGCATATCCCGCGATTAATCATTGAAGGAGTAGAGAATGAAGCTGAAAGTTTGGATAGCAACACTGGCGGTACTCTTTTGCATGGGAATTTCATTTTCGGCCAGCGCAGCGGTGCCGGGTACCATGACCTACCACGGCAACCTCACCGACAGCAGCGGCCAGCCCGTCGACACCACCGTGGAGGCAACCTTCAGGCTTTATAACGCGGTAAGCGGCGGCAGCGAGGTGTGGAGCGAGACCTTCTCCTCCGTCGACGTCGTCGACGGTAGCTTCTCGGCCCAGCTCGGAGCAACGGACTCCCTGATCGACGTTTTTGACGGCGACTCCTACTGGCTCGAGGTCATCATCGACGGCGAGACCCTGAGCCCGCGTAATCCGGTCGAATCGGTTCCCTACGCGCTGCGTTCTCACAAAGCCGATGATGCCGACTACCTGCAAGGTCTGAGCGCCGACGACGTGCGGGCCGCCCTCGACGAACTCGCCGAGCTTCGCTCTCGTGTCGAATCACTGGAGTCTAACCTGCAAGACTCCGACGGCGACACCATTGACGTGGCGAGTCTGGAGACCCGCATCGCTCAGAACGAGACCGACATCTCCAACCAGCAGACACTGACCCAGGACATGGATCGCACCACCATCCACGGTCAGCCCTCCGTTACGTTCACCGGGGTAAACGTACATGTGCGAAACGGCCTGGATGCCACCAACGGCAACACCGGAGACGGTATCGAGGTCAACGGCGTTGGCAACTTGATCGTCGGCTACGATGAGGAGCGCGACACCGATAGCGATAAGAGCGGATCCCATAATCTCGTGATTGGTCCAGAGCATAATTATACAAGCTACGGGGGACTGGTCGCAGGCAGTCGGAATGCAATCACCAGTAGAAATGCCTCGGTTACCGGTGGGTGGAATAACACCGCCTCCGGCCGATTCTCTTCGGTCAGCGGTGGGCATGGTAACACCGCCTCTGGTGGGGTTTCTTCGATCAGCGGCGGAGAAAATAGCACCGCCTCCGGGTCAGGTTCGTCGGTCAGCGGCGGGGTTTTAAATAAGGCCGAGGGCGACAACTCGTCAATCAGCGGCGGGATCTCGAATCAAGCCACTGGCCACTTCTCATCCATTAGCGGTGGGGCAAGTAACACCACTCTCGGGAACACCGACTCGGTAAGCGGCGGCCGTGACAACACCACCTCCGGTTCCTACTCTGCGGTCAGTGGCGGACAAAACAACACCGCCTCCGGCTTGTACTCTACGGTCAGCGGCGGACACAATCGGTCCGTGAACGGAAATCATAATTGGCGTGGCGGCGGCTACTTTAATTCCAATTAACCTCTTCACCCTACCCTCTCCACGGCCTTAAACCAGATTTGCTTTCGAAACCGGAGAATTGGGCAACGTGAGGTCGGATGGCTGTTCGTTTTCCCGACTGACAGCCAGCACCAAAATAATTCGAACCTTGATAAATAACTCCCCCTCGTGCTTTGTTTGCTCCCAGACAAATGCCTAGCCCCTCCAATAACGAAACTCGCGGAGAACGATGAGCGCCATGGCCAGTCAGTATACGGCACAAGACATCACCATCCTCAAGGATCTCGAGCCCGTTCGAAAGCGGCCCGGGATGTATATCGGCGGCACCGGAAAAGCCGGCCTTCACCACCTTCTGTGGGAAGTGGTCGACAATTCGGTGGACGAGGCTATCAACGGCTTTGCCACCACCATCGAGGTGACCCTTCATAAAGACGGGGAGTCTCTGACGGTCTCCGACAACGGCCGGGGGATCCCCGTCGATATTCACCCCGAGGAGAATCGAAGCGCCCTCGAGATCATCTTGACCACCCTTCACGCCGGTGGAAAATTCGACAACGGGAGCTATTTCACCTCCGGCGGACTCCACGGGGTGGGCTCCTCGGTGGTCAACGCGCTGAGTGAGGAGCTCGTCGCCACCATCCGTCGCGACGGCCATCGCCACCGCCAGACCTTTCAGCGGGGCATCCCCCAGGCGCCCATCGAGAATATCGGAGAGGCCCGGGGCTCGGGAACCCAGATTTTCTTTCGCCCCGACCACGAGATCTTTGAAGACACCCGCTTCGACGCCGAGATGATCGCCGAATGGCTCGAGATCAAAGCCTATCTCCACCAGGGTCTTCGGGTCGTCTTTCGAAACGAGATCAAAGACGAATACAACGAATTCAAACACGACGGCGGCATCGCCGATTTTCTGGGAC
>SKNI01000338.1 GCA_007120615.1 Myxococcales bacterium
GGTGGGAGACGGATTTCGCCATATGATGGAGCTGGTCATCAACACCTCCCGGCTCTACAACGCCGTGGGATGTTGTGCCGGGATGCGACGGGCATTTATCACCGCCCACAGCTATGCCCGGCATCGAGAAGCATTCGGTCAGCCGATCATCAACTATCCCCTGGTCCAGGAGACACTCGCCAATGTGCGCGCCGAACAGGAAGCGATGACCTCGGGAAACCTGTACCTGATGGCCATGCAGGATCGCATCGACTCCGATAAGGCTACCGATGGGGAAAAGAAATTCTTTCGGATGGCGCTCAATCTAAATAAGGCCCGCACCGCTAAATCGGGCCGCTGGGCCTGTGTGGAGGGAATTGAAATCCTCGGCGGAAATGGGGCCATTGAGACCTTCTCGGTGTTGCCTCGATTATTGCGTGATTCCATCGTCTATGAAAACTGGGAGGGCACTCATAATACCCTGTATATGCAGGTATATCGGGATATGAAGCGCTACGGTTTTCAGAAAGACTTCTTTGGTCACCTCGATGGGTTGTTGAGCCGGGCTGAAACGACGGACGAAGAAGAGAGAGCCCTTCAGGTGGGGGCGAAGGTCCTAGAGTTGCGCCGGGAGATTCAAAAGATTCTGGAGCAGCCGTTTGCGGTGGCGAGTCTCTCGATACGGCGAATCGTCGATGATCTGGCCTATGTCTTTTACGGGGCCGTTCGCCTGTGGGAGCGAGTAGAATTCGGGGCTTTCGACGAGGAGATGTCGCTGGCGTCGCTGGAGCATTTTCTGGACCTTCGACTTTCTGCGACGGGCCCGGACATCACCGATCCCGAATATTTAAAGCGCCTTCAATGTTTGACCGCCTCGATCTGATGGCTGCTTGAGGGAGGGCGAGCCATCAGGTGATTTTCAACCTCCGTTTATAACTTCCGTTTCTTCGATCATCTGATACGATGGCGCCGCAATCCTTTATTTTCTTGGAACCACATAATGACGACCAGTGAGGAAGGCGAAACCAGTATTGGGGCGGAAGTAGAGAAGGCGGCTTCTGAATCAGCGGTATCGGCGTCGGTGGATGGCTCGCTGGCTGAAGAGAACCCTTCGTTTGCCCGAATTGCATTGAAGTTCATGGGTGATATTCGGGCGATACGAATCGCCATCATCATCATCGCCCTTGCGGCCTCGATCTGGGCGCTGCATTTTTCGCGGGCGATCTTGATTCCCATCATCTTAGCCTTCTTTCTCTCTTATGTGTTGACCCCCTTCGTCAATCTGTTGATGAAGCTGCGCGTTCCCCGCACCCGGGTACATATGCCGAGGGGGATGGCGGCGTTGATCGTTGTGATCATGACGGTCTGCATGGCCGGACTTCTGGGGACCTTTATCGGCGATCAGATTCGGCGCCTGGCGTTGGAGTTGCCCAATTACGAAGAGCAATTCATCGATAACGTCACCGGGATGCGCGAATCGGTCATCGATCTGCAGCTACGGATGGAGAGCTACCTGGAGCCCCTGAGACGAGAGGGCGAAGGCATCGCTCCTGTCGATCAACTCGGCGATGAGCCCGATGATACAGCGGAGCGCATACAGGTCTTTCTGGAGCAAGGGGGTAGCGACTTCTGGTCCACCACCTCGGGGATGATCGCCGGGGGATTGACCGGGTTTCTGGGGTTTGTGGCCCAGGCGCTGATGTGCATCTTCGTGCTGGTATTCATACTGGCCCAGGGCCCGAGCCTTCATCAACGGTTTATCGATGCCGCCGGAACCGGTGCAAAACGGCGCCGGGCGATGGAAGTGATCTTAAGTAACGTCAACGACGATATTCAGCGTTATCTCTTCAATCGCTTTGCCACCAACACGGTGGTCGCCCTTCTGGTGGGCCTGATTTTCTATCTCTACGGCCTGGATTTTGCGTTTTTATTGGGGATCTTCGCCGGCCTCTTCAACTTCATCCCCTATGTCGGTCCCATCGTCGGCACGATCTTTCCGGCCACCATCGCCTATATGCAATTCGGAGAGTGGCAGGCAGTTCTGTGGGTGGTGCTGATCTACGCCAGCATTACCGGTCTGGAGGGCAATCTGGTAACCCCTTACGTCATTGGCCGCCACCTCAAACTCAACAGTCTGGCCGTATTATTGTCGGCCATCTTCTGGGGATGGATGTGGGGCGCGATCGGGTTGTTGTTGGCGATTCCCATCGTGGCGACCATGAAATCGATCTCGGAGAACGTCGACGGCCTCCGCCCGCTGGCGGCGTTTTTGCGGGGCTGATCCACGCCTTCAAATCCCCCCCGGAAGCACCCTTTTTGAGAGGGCAAGTCTATAAAAAACAACGACTTATAAGGGTGCCTGACACCGTTTTGGGGGGCTTGATTTATGGGAGAGGAATTCACCGCGAAAAATGCCCGTTTTTCGAGAGGTGAATCTATAAAAAACAACGACTTATAAGGGTGTCTGACACCGTTTTTTTGGGGGGGAGATTTTGGATTTATGAGGGGCTGGACTGGAGCACCTGTTCGGAGTGTCTAGTTTTTACAGACATCTAAATATATCAAGCAGCGGGGGAGAAGATGGGGGAAGTGAGACGACCTGGTCCACGAGAGCGCTTTAAAGAGGCATCGGGTACGCATCGCGAGAAATTCTATCGGCAGATGCGATTGATCCGAGATTTCGAGGAGCGTCTTCTGGCCCTCTTTGAAGACGGCGTATTAACGGGAACAACTCATGCCTGTATTGGCCAGGAAGCCGACGCGGTGGGGGTGATCAATCACCTTCGGGCAGGGGATGTTGTCTTTAGTAATCATCGCTGCCACGGGCATTTTCTGGTGTACGGGGACCGTCCCGATTTACTGGCGGCCGAGATCATGGGGCGGGCCACCGGTCTGGTAGGAGGTCGGGGGGGAAGCCAACATATCTGCTATGAGAATTTCTTCTCCAACGGGATTCAGGGGGGGATTGTGCCGGTGTCGGTGGGGATGGCGATGGCCGAAGAATTTCACGACACCGGTGCGATTATCTGTGTGTTTCTGGGCGATGGGACCCTGGGAGAAGGGGTGGTGTACGAGGCATTGAATATGGCGTCGTTGTGGTCGGCGCCGGTGCTTTTTGTGGTGGAGGATAATCGATGGGCCCAGTCCACGCCGGTGGAGAAGGAACTCGCCGGAGATATGGTGGCCCGGGCCAAATCTTTTGCGATCAGTGCCGGTGAGATCGAGTCGACCGACGTCGAAGCGATCTATCCCCACTTTGAGACCCTCGTTGAGCAGGTTCGGTCCACCAGGCGGCCTCATCTGGAGGTCATCCATACCTATCGGCTCTGCCACCACTCCAAGAGCGATGATATGCGCCCCCGTGAGGAGGTAGAGGCCAGAAAAGAAGGAGATCCCCTGCCCCTGTTGCGGGGACGCCTGGAGCCGTCGACGGCCGAGAAGATCGATGAAGAGGTGGCCGAAAGGCTTGAGAAGACCTTTGGCTGGGCGCTGGAACAACCGGTGCCCGATCCGGAGACTCTGATTGAGCCTCTCAAAGAGCGCAGTCCAGAGGGTCTTCGATAGGCGAATAGATTCGGGCTGGGAGAAGGGACCGTTTCTTTTTGAGTAGACGAGGTAGATATGGCGATGACCGTGTTGCAGTCGTTAAATCAGGCATTACATCAGATGATGAA
>SKNI01000355.1 GCA_007120615.1 Myxococcales bacterium
CTGATTATTCTCGTGCTATTTGCGGCGATTTTCGGGCTCGGAAAGCTCCCCAGGGTTGCGAAACAACTGGGTCTTGGCGTGCGAAGTTTTAAAGACTCCATGGACGGCAAAGACACCGAGGAGACCCAGGACGCCGCTCAACTCGAAGATAAGAGCGCTACTCAGGCCACCCGGGAGGCGTCGATGCCTCGTCAGGAAGCCGGCGAACCCGATAAGAGCTGGTGAGCGAGGACCACGCGATGCACAACGGCTTATCCAGCATGACAGGCTATGGCAGGGCTTCGTCCTATCTGCATGGATGGCAAATTCGCGTGGAATGCCGCAGCGTCAACCATCGCGGCCTGGACGTTAGGGTGCGGGTCCCCGGGGAATTGCGGTGGATGGAAAAACAGATCATAAGCCGCGCAAAAGAACATCTCAAACGGGGCCGGCTGGAGGTTCGCGTCGATCTGGAGCCCGGCGCCGACGAGCAGGAGCCGACCTTTGAGCAGATCGACGAGCATCGTTTTGCCACCGTCGCTCAAAAGCTCAAAGAGCTGGCTCGAAAAAACGATCTGGCCACAGGGGTCACGATGGGGGAAGTGCTGGAGTACCGCCCGTTTTTTGAGCGGTCCACCGGCGAGGTCTTCTCCGAGGAGCGCGGCGATGAGCTGATCGGCATCTATCAACAGGCCCTGGACAGATTAGTCGAGAGTCGCCAGACGGAAGGCCAGGGTATTGCCGAAGATTTTCAAGGCTATCTCAAGGGGCTGACCAAAAATCTCAAAGAGGTCATGCGATTGCGAGAAGTAGATCAGCAGTCACTGCGGTCTCGTGTGGAGGACAGGCTTCGTCAGGCCCTCAAAGAATTCGACGTCGGCGAGGTCGATGAGACCCGGGTGGCACAAGAACTGGCTTTTTTTGTGGAAAAGGGTGATATTGCCGAGGAGTTGCAGCGAGCAGACTCTCATCTGCAACGACTCTCAGAGATGATCACCACCGCCGGCGATGAGGCGGTGGGTAAAAAGATCGATTTTTATCTCCAGGAATTGGTCCGCGAGACCAATACGATGGGCTCAAAGAGTCAGCACGCTGGCTTGACGGGCTGCGTCATCGAGATGAAGAGCATCGTCGAGAAGATGAGAGAGCAAGCTGCCAATATCGAGTAAATGGGTCGAAAGGGCTGTATTATGGCGAAGGGCGTACTTCTTATTCTATGTGGGCCTTCCGGCGTGGGAAAGACCAGCCTCAGTAACGCCCTCCTCGAGAGTCGTCAGCGCTTAAGCCTCAGCATCAGTTATACAACCAGGGATCGCCGCGGCCAGGAGGTCGACGGAGTCAATTATAATTTCATCGACGAAGATGAGTTTTTGGCGATGCGCAAGTCCGAGCAATTCGCCGAATGGGCCGAGGTCCACGGCAATTATTACGGTACCTCTCGACAGATCATTGAAAACGCCTGGCGAGAAGGGCGGGATCTTCTCTTTGACATCGACTATCAGGGCGCCCGACAGCTCAAAGAGGTCTATCCCGAGGCCACGGCAGTGTTGGTGGCGCCCCCTGATCTAGAGACCTTAGAAGAGCGGCTGCGAGGTCGCGGCACCGACAGCGAAGAGGTCATCCAGCGGCGGCTCGCAGCCGCTCGCCATGAACTCAAGCAATACGCGCTTTTTGATTATATTGTGGAAAATAAAGAGTTTCAAAAAGCCCAGCAGGTCTTGCAGGCGATCTACGACGCCGCTCGCCATAGCCGATCGGTAAAGCGCAGGTGGTTGGAAGAGCTGTTGGAGTGCGGGCAGTAGAGGACTTATTCGGCGACTTTCTCCGCCAATTCGAGGCGGGAGCTGACGCCGAGACGTTCGTAGATATTCTTGATATGAGTTCGAACCGTATGGGGTGAGATTTCGAGGGTGCGGGCGATTTCGTCACTGGTGGCGCCGACGGCAGCAAATTCGGCGACCTCCCGTTGCCGCGGGGTCAGCCAGTTCATGGGGTCAAGCCGCATAATGGAAGCGCGATCAATGGTGATCAGATAGCGAACGCCGCTGGAGCCATCGAGGCGCACGATTCGGATTTCGGCGCCGGAGAAGATTTCAGATCCGCAGGCGGCAGTGCCCCCGTCGATGGATCGGATGCGATGAGTAAGATAAGATTGGCGTTCCGGATTGAGCCATAGATTTAAACTCGGTGAAGCGTGTTCGATGACACCTTCGGCTGTGCTGACCCCGAAAACCCCGTTGTCGAGGGTCTTTGACTCCAGCGCGTCGGCGGCGGCGAGTGCTGCTCGTATATGCCCCAGCGCTCCGTTTAGCTTGCGCTCTTCGGAGAGCCAGAAACGCTCGGCGAGTCCTCGGCGAATCAATCCGATCCACCCGAGAAAGTGCGATCCGTCAAAAAGGACAACCCGGACCTGATCGCCGGTCTCCATGGGCGTAAAGAGCGACTGATAGATCTGAGTGGAGTGCAATTCCTGGGTGGGATAAAAGGTCTTGATCCGTATGAATGTATTAACCTCCCTGGGATCCGTATTGGGTGGGAGCCAGGGCGCGTCCAGCGCTGGACGTTCAAAGATCGGAGCGATCCAGTCTATCAGCTCCTGATCGTGGCCACGGAGAGCAGCTGATGTGAAATATCGCTGGCCACGGGTGTCGGTAGCACACGTGCCGTACATGCCCATCTCTGCAGAAACCGCGTCCAGCATCGCATCCAATACCTCGGCCCGGATGAGCTTCGGGCAATCGGAGGAGATGGTGGACAGACGATCGATGAGAGAGCTACGGCCGTTCATGAGGTCATTCTCCTGCCAAAAACGCCTCTATCGCCGAGAGAGTGGGCTCCCGGTCTTCATCGTGGAGGAAGTGGCCCACGCCGGGGACGATGTCCAGACGGACGTCGGGCAGCTCTGCGGCGATGGCCTGAGCCCAGGCAGGCGGGGTGCCGGCGTCGAGTTCACCAACTCGGAGGTAGACCGGGAGGTCGGTGTCTTGGAGGACGGGATGAAGATCGGGGCCATAGACCTCGACTCTCAAGGTATCGATGACGACCTGGTCTCCCATCTCGGCGAACCAGCGTCTTACCATCTCCTCGATCTGGGGATTGGCTTCCAAAAAGGGTTCCGGATACCACAGCGAGAGCGCCACTGCGACAATGTCGATAGCGTCGGCTTCTATGGCGTCGGCCAATTCGGTGTATTGGGCGAGTCGTTCGTCCGGGAAGACGGCCACAGGGCCGAGGCCGATGAGCTTCGTCACGGAGATCGTGCCGGAGTTGGCGAGTTGCAAGGCTCGGTATGCACCCAATGAGTGACCAACCAGGGCCGCCTGCTCGACACCGTGCGCCAGTAAGGCTTCTTCGATGGGAGCGAGGGACTCGACCAGGTCGAGGCCGATGCCGAGCAGATTGGGCACGACGACGCGGTAGGATTTTTGCAAGCGCTCGCGAATGACCTGGAGGCTCTCCGGAGGTACGGGACAGCCGTGTAAGAGGACTACGTCGGTGCCTTCTCCATAAGTGTTGACTTCTATCATGAGCTCTTTTCTCCTGGGATGGATTTGGATGGATTTTCCGAGAATTTATTAGGTTTTGTTGCGGGATTTTGTACATAGGAAGATCAATTCCGGTCCGCCTCGGCAAAAAGGGCTGCCAATTCGACGCGGGAGCCGATGTGCAGC
>SKNI01000206.1 GCA_007120615.1 Myxococcales bacterium
ACTCAGGTTTCAGGATAAGGGAAAAGACCCCAAAACTAAAAGTTTTTTCTGGGAAAAGCGAAAGTTCTACTTGTTCTTTTCGTCGTCGGAGTCGGAATCTTCGGGGAGGTCGGGGGAGGGGGCAGGGTCTTCTTCGCCTTTATTTTCAGTGGTTTCCGGTGCCGTGTTGCGCAGGGGGGGAGCGTCGCCGGAATCGTCAGTGCTCGATGAGGCTTCATCTTTTGCAGGGGTGGGTTTTTCTTTGGGATTTTGAAAATTTTCTTCAGAATCGCCAGAATTGTACCCGCTATTTTTTTTCTCCGAGGGAGAAAAAAGTTCGTCCGCTGAAAAACGATGGGGTGATTCTTGGGGTAAAAAATCCTCGATGGTGGTTCCTTTTTGGAAAAGACCTCTCGTCACGTCAGAAAGATCTGAGGAGCCGCGATCTGGAGAGTCACGATCATCGAGGGGGGCGTCTTTGGACTCTTGGTTCACTTGTTGCTCCCGAGCAAATGCTTCGTCGTCTTTTTTATAGAAGGCAAAGACGGCTCCGTAAAAGAGGACTCCCAGAACGCTGATGGAGACCCAGAGAAATAACTCGGCGGCCAGGCGCAACACTACGCCGACGGGGGCCAGAATTGGCCAGAACAGGGTGAGGTTATTGAACATCAAAAGCGTCCAATATCCGGCCAGGGGGATCAAGAGCAGGCCCAGCGAGAAGATGAGGAGGCGATACATGGCCCAGAAATTGTTGACCACAAAGCCTGCCCCCTCAAGAATTGCGTCTCCGAGCGACATCTCATCGATGATCAGGGGGGCACCGATGACCTCGAGGGTCAGGCGGGTGAGGGCGAGCCAGCCGATGAAGAAGGTTAAGGAGGACGAGATCAGCAGGACCTGCTGCCAGGTGGCCCAATCACCGAAGGAGCCGGCAAATCCGGCTCGGAAAAATGAGATAATTAATGCGGTGGCCAGCAAAATCGTGACCGAATGGACCGCCAGCTTCAGCAAATAAAGAGCCAGAACATGGGGGAAATGAATCCAGGTGCTACCGGCGAAGGTATGCCATCGCGCGATGGGCTCTCCCCGGAGACCGGTGGCCAATAAGCCCCAGATCCCGCTGATGACAAACGCCTGGATGGTCACCCCCAGAAGGGTGGTAAAGCCGACGACTCCCACAAAACCGGCGATAAAATTAGGAGATCGCGAGATGTCGATGAGGCGGTCGATCCAGGCCAGCGGAGTCTGGCCGGTGGACATAAAGAGTTGAAAATCGACGACATAAAGAGAGAGGACGAACATAACAACGGTGAACGTGCCGCTTCGACTGATGAAATCGGCGATGAGCTTCCACAAAAAGACCAGCCAGTCATTTTTGAGTAATTCCCAGGATCGTTTATAGAAGGGAACGGCCTGAAAGCTATTTTGACGCACCCAATTCCAGGAGCGCGTCGAAGCTTCTTTGACGGTCTGGCGTGGATCGGAGACCATGTCGTCTCGACGTGAGATTTTTTTAAGATTAGATATGCAAACGCGGCGGGATTATAACCCGACGGTTGCGGATACGAAAGGATTGAATCATGGCCAATGAATTCAAAGAGAAAGTTGTCTGGATCACCGGTGGAGGAAGTGGGATCGGACGGGCCCTGGCCGAGGAGTTCGCCGGACAGGGAGCCACGGTGATCGTGTCGGGACGTCGACGACAGCCCCTGGAGGAGTCCCGGGATCTGATCGACGCCGCCGGCGGACGGGGCGGCGTGGTGATCTGCGACGTCAATAAGGTCACCGACGTAGAGGGGGCGGTCGAGGAGATCGTCGACACCTACGGTGGACTCGATGTGGTGGTGGCCAACGCCGGATTTTCGGTCTCCGGTCAAATCGAAGAGATGAACGCCGCCGACTGGCGCCGCCAATTTGAGACGAACGTCTTCGGCCTGGTGATGACCGTAAAATATGCCATCCCCCATCTTCGAGAGACCAAAGGGCGGATCGCGCTGATGGGAAGTGTGGCAGGGACGATTGGGTTGCCCAATAACGGAGCCTATTCGGCCTCCAAATTCGCCGTTCGCGGGATCGGACAGACTCTCACCGCCGAACTCGCCGCCGACAAAATCTCGTGCACTACCTTATTGCCGGGCTTTGTGGAGAGCGATATCAGTCGGGTCGACAATCAGGGCCGGTTTCGTGAGGACTGGGAAGACCGGCGAAATAAGAACTTTATGTGGCCTGCCGACCGAGCAGCTCGTGTGATGGTGAGGGCCATCGAAAAGCGCCGCACCGAGTCGGTGATCACAGGTCACGGCAAAGTTGCCGCCTTCTTCGGCTGTCACGCCCCCCGATTGACCCAGCTGGTGATGGGCCGGGCTGGACAAAACGCCCGGCCCAAGAAATCGGGTGGCGAAGACGAATCCGGAGAGCAGAAAGCGGCGGAGTAACGGGCCCCTCCCCAGAGGATTAGGCCGTGTCCGGATCGTGGGGAACGCTGCCTCGGGGAGCTCGGTAGAACATAAACGGGGTATAGCGCAACAGATTGGAGACCCTGGAGGTGTAGATATCGGCGTAGCGCTCGACCTGGCGAGTGAGGTGGCTCTTGTCGTTGCCCGTTCGCAGCAGGTAGCCCCAGGTTTCGTTGAAATCGGTGCCGTCAGTCATGACCAGCGGGGCCAGCTTTTGATCCAGATCCACAAGGCGGCTGCGGATCTCTTTGATCTCCTGTCTTAGCGCGGGGACCGACTTCTCAGAGAGGGACTCCTCGTCGTTTTCCAGGCGTTGAATGGCCAGGCGGGCGCAGGAGAATTGATCTTCCAAGCGAACTTTCTCAAACATCATCTCTCGGATGACCCGCTGGTTTTCTCGATTGCCGTCGATGGCGTCGAGCTCCTCCTCCATCTCTCGCATCACCAGGGCGGTGCGCCACCGAAGCACGTTTTTGGTGACGTTGACGTCGGCAAAGACGTGGTCTCCCACATAAAGAATCTCATCGCCCGACATCCCCAGGCATTTCTCCAAGGCGCCGGCGTGGCCGCCCAGATAGACCCGTCCTTCCTCGATCGGTCCCACCCAGGGGCGAAGCATGCCCTCATCATTTGCGACCTCGAAGATCGGAGAGTCCCCGGAGAAGAAAAAGGACGGCTTTCGGGCGGAGACAATAGAGATATCAAAGAGATCTCGCCAGGTTTCCCCCTCCGGAAGAAAGGGATTCACGGTATAGGTGAGCATGAAGTTGGTATATTCAAACTCGGAATTGGTGATCAGAATGATCTTTTTGCCGGCCTGCTTCTGATCGCGAAGGGTCAACGGCATCTGAGGATCACGCTCGACGTATTTCTCGGGCATGGCCATGATCTCGGCCTTGAGTTCCCCTTCGATATGAGCGGCGTCGAGGACATCCTGAACTCGCCAGTAGAGATCGCCGTAGCCCATGACTTCCGGGAGGACGCCATCATCGAGAAGATCGACGAGCTGGGCGTACATCACCGCAGCGGAGATGGAGAAAAAGGTATTTAAAAAGATCCATCGGTCGTCATCGGAGAGGTCCACCAGCGTTCGAGTATATTGGTGACGCATCCGGGAATAGGGGATAAGCGAGGTGCCGTGAGTGCTGCGCCAGACGTAGCCAAACCGGTTGGCTTTGACGAGATTTCCCAGCTTCAGATCGATGACCAGC
>SKNI01000358.1 GCA_007120615.1 Myxococcales bacterium
ATTCTTCCTCCAGCATGGAATGTCAGCGGCGCCTCAGCAGAGAACTTGGCGACTGGTTTAAAGAGGCCTGGCGCGAGGCTCGACGGCCCCCGGAAGTCTGCCTCCGAGGTTCACTGACCGCCTTTCCCGCCCCTGGCGATATCGTTCTCGACTGAACGTCGCGCCTATCTTGGTGGTATCTCTTCTCAAAATCCTGACCAGGGGAATCGACGTCATCGTCGATTTCCTACCCCTTACCTTCTGAATATTGGTATGACCAGTTGACCACTGAGCCAACCTTCTCTATATTCAGCTTCGAGAGTGAACCAGAGATCAAACGAGGCCTGTAATGACCGACCCCTGGAAACCCGTTCGAAAACAATCCCTGGCAGACGCGGTCTTTGCCCAGTTGCGTGGCCGAATTCTGCGCGGCGAACTCAGCCCCGGCGAAACCCTCCCGGCGGAGCGAACTCTGGCCGAGAAGCTGGACGTCAACCGCGGCGCCGTTCGCGAAGCCCTCAAACGTCTGGAGCAAGCCCGTCTGATCGCAATCCGCCACGGAGGCTCCACCACGGTGCTCAATTTTCGTGAAACGGCGGGCACCAATCTGCTCTCGGCCCTTCTCATCGACGAGGAGGGAAACCTCAACACCATCGTCGCTCGAAGCGTCATCGAGATGCGCTCGGCGCTGGCTCCCAGCATCGCCCGCCTCTGCGCCCGACGCGGCCAGAATGTGGTCTCCGAACTCGACGAGATCCTGGCTACCATGGAGACCTCAAAGAGCGACCTTCCCGCCCTTCAACAGGCCAGCCTCGACTTCTGGGGAGCTCTCGTAGAAGCCAGCGGAAATATCGCTTATCAATTGGCCTTCAACAGCCTTCGCGAGTCCTATTCCCAATTTGCTCACCTTCTCACCGGTGCGCTGGCTGCGGAATTTGAAGCGTTTGACGATTATCAGTCCCTGCGCCACGCCATCGCCGATGGGAAAGAAGACCGCGCCTCTGACATCGCCTCAAATATCATCCAGATCGGCGAGTCCGCGATGACTTCCGTCCTCGACGCTCTGGAAGTTCTCAAGCCCACTTCTTAGAGTTTCTTCATCGGAGTTTCCTATGAGCGCAACAGCGAAAAAGACTCGAAACGTCACCAAGTGGACGCTTCCCATCGCGTTCAAAAACTTCTGGAAATTCGCCAGCCCCTGGATTCTGGCCGTCGGTATCGTCGTATGCTGGAGCGTTCGCCTGGCCCTTGGCTCCTGGAATGTCTGGGACCTCGTCATCATCGCGGCTCTCCTGGCGTCCTGGCCACTTGTTGAATGGCTAATCCACGTCTTCATCCTTCACCGAAAGCCCACCAAGATTGGCGACAAGACCATCGATCTCCATCTGGCAAAAAAACACCGCGATCATCACCTCGATCCCGGTCACCTTCCCGACGTCGTGATCCCCACCATTTCACTGGTCCTTACGGTGCCGGTGGCTTTTTTATTGTGGTGGCTGATCACCCCCGACCTGCCTCGCATGTTTACAGGGGTGGCCTTTCTCTTCACCATGGGCATGGTCTATGAGTGGTGCCACTTTTTGATCCACACCAATTACCGCCCCAAGACTTCTCTCTTTAAGCATCTATGGCGCCATCACCGGCTGCATCACTTTAAGCATGAAGAGTACTGGTTCGGCGTCTCCATGACCGGCGGAGACCGGCTGTTGGGGACGGCCCCAAACTTCAAAGAAATTGAAACTTCTCCCACCTGCCGCACCCTGGGCGTGGACGAAGAAAAACTGGAGTAACACTTGATAAAACGCTTGTTGGCTATTTTTGCGGCGACCCTCTTTCTGGCTTCATTTTCCCTTCCCGGCGACGCCCATGCACAGCGCAATGCCGGCAGCCTCGGCATCGGGCTTGGCTCCACCACCATGGCCTCCGGGCTCTCGGTCAAACAATTCGCCGGCCCCACTGCGATTCAGCTCACCGCCGGGTGCTGGAGAAGCTGCGACGGACTGGCGATGTCGTTGGACTTACTCTTCAATATGCCGGCTCTGGCCAGCGCCGACATCCTGACACTGGCGTGGAATTTCGGTGCCGGCGGTGCCGCAGGTGCAGGGGAGGACGGTATCGGTATCGGTGCTGCCTTTGTGCTCGGCCTGGAGGCAAACTTTAGGCCCCTTCCCATCGACTTTGTTCTGGAGTGGCGCCCCGGCATCGAGGTCATCCCCGATCCCGATATCAACCTCATCGACTTCGGCGCCCATATTCGATTTTATATCCGATGAGAGTCTTATTCTGACATCTTTTCCCACCCGTCGACGTTGTGCAGCGTATCTTCGCGATCGTCTTCGGGCACCACGCTTACCTCGGCGTTGGTCTCCAGCACCACGGCCATGACGTCCTGGAGGCCCGAAAACCCTTGCCCTCGGAGCGTGGCCAGGATCTCGTCTTTCGTCATTCGCTCCCGACGCATCACGTCTTCCAGAAACTCGCCGCGATAATAAAGAAGCCGAGGGCTGGCCTTGAGCACGTTCTTAATCGAGGGAACTCGAGCGGCGACCCAGGCCACCACGTACTGAACCAGGACCAACGTAGAGATGCCAACCAGCCCCACCACAAAAGACACCTCTTCGACCAGAATTGTGGTCGCCACCATCGAGCCCAGGGCCACGGTCACCACCCAGTCGAAACTATTCATCTTCGACGTCGTTCGCTTTCCCGTCGCTCGGAGCACCAGCACCAGAAATGCGTAGACTCCCACCGCTGAGAGTATCGTCACGCCTATCTGTACCCAATCCACGGACATCTCACCCTCGTCTGCTTTAGTCTACGACTTCCCCGCTAAATCTATGCACCGATCGTTTCTACTGGCGGCAATGCCGAAGATCGCCGCGGACATGTTTCACCATGATTGAGCGTGGAACTTAACTTGAAACACCATTCGGTGTTTATGCTTCATTCTCGGCGTAAAAACCCGTCAGAACACATAATTTGGGGGAGAACGAAGATGGCACGGGTTATGCAACTTCCCTGATCGACCTCGGTATTTAAGCCGCTGTGAGGATTCACCGCGCAGACCCGACGTTCAGCAGACCGATACTTAAAAAGGACGGATCACGTGGAAGCATTGACTCTGGAAATGATAACGGTCCTGGTGATTCTGGGCGGGGCGATCGTCTTATTTGTCAGCGAGGTGGTGCGCATCGACGTGGCCGCGATCCTGATCATGGTGGTCGTAGGCCTCACCGGGCTTGTGACCGCTGAGGACTTATTTGCCGGATTCGCCTCCAACGCCGTGATCTCGATTATCGCAGTCATGATTTTGGGAGCCGGACTCGATCGTGTGGGCGTGATGCGGCGGGTCGCAGCCTTCTTGTTGCGCATCGGGGGCAAAACGGAGCGGCGGATTTCGGCCCTGATCTCGGCCACCGTCGCCGGCATCAGCGCGTTCATGCAAAATATCGGGGCCGCGGCCCTCTTTTTGCCGGTTACCGAACGGCTCTCGGAGCGAACGGATATCCCCGTAAGCCGCCTTTTGATGCCCATGGGATTCGCCGCAATCCTCGGCGGAACGATCACCCTGGTCGCTTCTGGGCCTTTGATTCTTCTCAATGATCTTCTGGCCTCGACGGCCCGAAACCTGGACATCGAGATTGAACCCTACGGACTCTTCGA
>SKNI01000012.1 GCA_007120615.1 Myxococcales bacterium
ATCCCTTCCTCGATGGTATAGGCCGGCTGATATCCCAGATCGGCTTTCGCAGCCGAGATGTCAAAATAGTGGGCTGTGGACAATTGTTTTGCCACAAACCGCGTCATCAGCGGCTCTTCTTTCTTTCGCAAGACCTTGTACGCCACCTCCATCAACCAGCCAACTCCATAAGCTACACGAGCATTGACATGAGAGGTCACCGGATCGAGTCCGGCACTTGCCACGATCCGGTCTATCAACTCCCCCACGGCCACTGGTTCATCCTGCGTAATAAAATAGACCTTTCCCGCCGCCGCTCCCGACTCTTTCAGAGCATCGGCCGCCAGAAGATGGGCACGAGCGGCGTCATCGATGTAGACCGAGTCCACCAACGCCGTGCCGTCTCCCACTTTTTTTAGCCTTCCCCGCCGGGCCCGATCTACGATCCGCGGTACCAGATGATTGTCCCCAGGGCCCCAGATCAGATGGGGCCTTAGCGATACGGTCTTTAACTCATTACAATTGGCCGCCATCACCAGCTGTTCGGCTTTCGCCTTGGTCTCCGGATAGGCGGTCAAATAGCGTTCGGGATAAGGCACCGACTCATCGACCCCTTCCAACGGCTCATCTCCGTACACAACACTCGGAGAGCTTGTATAGATTAGCCGGTCGACCCCATGGATCCGACAGGCATCCAGAACGTTCTCCGTGCCCCTGACATTGGGGCGATAATACTCGTCATACGCCCCCCAGACCCCGGCTCGCGCCGCCACATGAAACACAACCTGGCACCCTTTCACGGCCTCCCCAACAACCCGGGCATCGGCAATATCACCACGGACCGTCTCCACCCCCATCTCGCGAAGCTCTGGATAATCGCCCCGCGAAAGAGAGCGCACCTCCATGCCATCCTCATCCAATAATTGCTCCACGATGGCCTTGCCCAGAAAGCCACCACCACCTGTCACCAACGCCTTCATTGGAGCCTCGACTTTGCCCACTCGGTGAGTTCCTCACGGAAAATCTTGGAATTATGCCGCACATCCACCGGAAAACCACTGTGGAAGAAAAACGTGTTGATGCCCGACACATGCTCAAATCGGGCCCCGATCTCGGCCAACTCCTCCCGAATTTTTTGCCGCGGTGTGCCTTGAGACTCTTCCTCCAACTCGACACATAAGACGGGGATGACCTCTCCCGCCTTCTTTACCCCCACAAGCGCTGTCCGAAAAACCTCCGGGTGGGTATTGAAGACGCCCTCGCATTGAATCGTAAACATCGTCGTTCCATCCCCCAACTCCACCCGGTGGGACTTTCGTCCGCAGAACCACATCCGCCCTTCGTCGTCGAAATATCCCAGATCGCCCATACGATGGCGTATCTCCTCTCCATCTTTGATTTTGGCTCCCCTGGTTGCCTCGTCGCGGTTGAAATACCGATGCGTTGCCTGCGCTCCTTTCACCACAAATTCGCCCACCTGCCCCTGGGGAATCTCCAGCTCCTCGGACCACTCCTCGATCGGCTCATCGACGATCTCGATGATCTTGACTTCCATTCCCTCCACCGGCCTTCCGATGCATACGCCCGCCCCCTGATCGGTCTTTTCTGCTGTGGTCGAAAGGATCTCTCGGCTTCCCATCGATGCCACCGGCAAGCACTCCGTAGCCCCGTAGGGAGTAAAGATCTCTGCCTCCCCCTCCAACATCGCCGATACTCGCTTTAAGGTCTTCGATGGTACCGGAGCACCGGCCGAGATCACCCGTTTAAGACTGGGCAACACAACCTCATTTTCCTCGCCATAGCGCCCCAGACGCTCTATGACCGCCGGAGAACCAAACATATTGGTGATCCCAAATTGCTTGATCGGCTCCACGAGGTTGCGTGGGTTTACGGTCGCGGGATTCGCAAAATCCATCTGAGGCAATACCGTAGTCATCCCCAGCGCCGGATCAAAAAGAGCAAAAAGTGGAAAGGTGGGAAGATCGATCTCGCCGGGAGCTATATCATAGCTCGCCCGAATCGCATCGACCTGAGCGGAGAAGTTTCCATGACTGTACACCGCCCCTTTCGGAACTCCCGTGCTCCCGCTGGTAAATAAGAGGGCCGCCGTATCTGACGGATCCACCCCCGGCGCCTGAAAATCTATCGCCCCACCCTTCTCTCGGACCTGACCCAGGGTAAAACCACCCCAGAACCAGCGCCTCCCCACGGTCACTTTATGCTCAATCGTCTCCGATCCCCAGCCCAACAAGATTCGCGCCACATGGGCTTTAGGTATCCCGATAAACGCCTGGGGTTGTGCTTCTTGCAGACAGGTCTTTAAATTCTTGATGCCCATCCCCGGATCGACCATCACCGGCACAATAGCTGCTTTAAACAGCGCAAAGGTCAGAGCAAAAAACTCCATCGATGGCTTCACCATCAATACCGCTCTTGTGCCGGCAGTAATCCCCACCTCTCCAAGCCCTGCTGCCAGACGAGTACTCTCCGAATCCAACTCTCCATAGGTCATCGAATCATAGTGCCAGGTTCCCTCTGGAGAGCGACTTTTGGGGTAATAAATCGCCGTCTCATCAGGCATCGACTGCGCCATCGTGGTCAACGCGGATGCAATATTTGGATTGGATCGGGCTTTCATTGCGCTACCCTTGATACGGGGGATTTTGAGTCAAAAATTCTTCGATACGCTCCGGCAAATCATCTCGCCTGTCTTCGAGCACGTAGTGGCCCGCCTCCGGATACTCCACATAGTCTGCGTCGGGGTAAATCTCGCGCCATCTCTCCAAAAACTTCACATCAAATACGAAGTCTTTATATCCCCAGCCGATAAAAATCGGTCGATTGGTAAATTGGGCTAGATTTTCCTGGGTTTGACTCACCACCTGATAGGCGCGGTCCTCTGGCTTTAGTGGAATATCCTGAACGAAGCGCAGCGTCGCGATCCGTGAATCAGAAGACGCGTAGGGCGCTTCATAGCCCCGCGCGACTTCTTTGGGCAACTTTTCAGTGACCGCAAATCGGGTAGCTCCCCGACTAAATGCGTTGAACCGATTGACCAACATCGCCCCCACTCTCGTGTCCCGGGCCAACCACAGCGGAAGTGGAAACCTCTTGGACTTTGGAAGGTGAAACGCTGCCGTATTTAATAATACAATTCGCCCCACCCGATCGGGGTTCTCTACCGCCCAGGCCATCCCGATCATTCCTCCCCAATCATGCAATACGAGGGTCAACTTTTCATCGGGCACCAGGGCAGAAAGAAGGCTATCGAGATCCGAAACCCTCCGTGCCAGGGTATATTCATAGTCCTCATCAGCGGGCTTATCCGAGAACCCACAACCGATATGATCGGGCGCAATGGTGCGATAATCACCTCGCAAACGCTTGATCAGGTTTCGGTAATAAAATGACCACGTCGGATTGCCATGGACCATCACCACCGCTTCTCCCTGACCTTCATCCACGTAATGCATCGCGTGGTCACCCTCTACCTGATGGTAGTGGGAAGCAAATGGATATTCCGACGCACTTATCCCGGGAACGGGATCGCTCTTTCTCAACTCTTTTGCTCGCTCACTCACCACATCAACTCCATCATTGAACAATTCAATCCGCTTCCAATCCCCATCAACCCCACTCGCTGACCACGCCGAAC